>JAJAZB010000365.1 GCA_026785975.1 Cytophagaceae bacterium
GATCGTACGCTCAACCGCGTATCGGTGGGTGATCTTCTGGCGATCAAAAACGCCGGGGCTTACGGGTATTCGATGGCCAGCCAGTACAACAGCCGTCCGCGTCCCGCCGAAGTGCTGGTGTACGAAAACCAGGCGCACCTCATCCGTCGCCGCGAAACCATCGAGGATTTGCTGCGGAATCAGGTGGCGGTGGAGTTGTAAAGTCCGGCCCCCACCCCCCCAAGGGTAGCCCCCAAACCCCCGAAGGAATTCCATTCTGGGGAACTTTTTCGATGCTACTATTTTGTCTTTTAAGCCCCCTTCGGGGGGTGGGGGGACCGGACTTTTTTCGTACCTTCTGCCGTCAAATTTAACCCACGTTACGCCATGATATCTCCCGCCCCGCTCCTACCCCAGTTTCGCACCTGGCTTGGTTTCCTGCTCATTCTGAGCCAGTTGACGGCCTGCCGCATCATCGCGCTCTACGACCCGTTTGCCTACCAGCAAAGCACGGCCCTGAAGGTGGAAGCCCTCGATCTGATGGACAAGGCTACGGAGCCGTTTAGCAGCCACGAAACGGAGATCAACATCTTTTTGCAAAAAGCCCGCAAGGCGCACGAGTACGAAAAGTTCCGCCCTAAAAACGGCGAATCGGCGGGGATGTGGGCACTTTTGCTCAATCCCGAGGAAAACCTCCTGGCGGGTTTTATGAATCGTTGGAAAGCCAAAGGGCAACTCGACGCCACGTTCGTGAAACTGGCCCGGGATCAATCCGTAATGGCCTTCGACAAACTCATCCGGTTGGAAAGTGCTAAATTGAAAGTGAAAGAATAACCCATCCCCGTCATGGCTGCACCCGATTTTCAACAAATTTTTGACACGTTAAAAGAAGACGTCGTCAAACTGGTCACGTTGACCGTGAGTACCCACCGCGACCAGGCCATCGACGATGCCAACGCGTTTCTGACCGTCAGCCGCGATAAACTCGAACAGTACACCCGCCTGCTGGTCACCGGTGACCTGGCCCCCGATGATTTCGCGTGGCTGGTGTCGGGCCTGAAATCGTTGGCCAAAATGGAACTGCTCCTCCAGGTAGGTTTGGCCAAAATCCGGGTAGACCAGTTCGTGCAAAGTCTGCTCAGCCTCATCACCGACGTTATTTTCCGGCAGGTGCTGGCCTGAATCCGGGCCTCGCTGCCACAGCCCTTTTTCGCCAAAAACGGCTATCTTCGTCGTTCGGTCTTTTCGACTGAACCTTTATCTATGCGTTTTTTTCTGGTTATTTCGTTCTTGTTTTTAGGATTCACTGGCGCGGGGCTGTGGGCTTGCCGTACCCCGGAAACAACCCCCATTTCGCCGGAAACGCGGTTGGGGCACGACTTTTTCCCACTCGAGACGGGGCGTTTTGTGGAATACGACGTCAGCGAAATTCAGTACTCGCTGGTCGCCGTGCCCACCACGATGTCCTACCAGTTGAAGGAGGTTACCGGCGAGGCGTTCGTCAACGCGGAGGGGCTGCCGAGTTACCGGCTCGAACGCTACCGTCGGGGCAGCGCCGCCCAGCCCTGGCGACTCGATTCGGTCTGGACTGCCCGGCGGGAAACGGCCCGGGCCATCCGAACCGAAAACAATATCGCCTACGTGAAGTTGTTTTTTCCAGTGCAGGAAGGGTCCCGCTGGAATGGCAATGCGCTGAACGTGTACGGTAAAAGCGAGTACGAAATCCGGCGCCTCGACCAACCGCTGACCATCAACGGGCAGGTTTTTGACCGGACGTTGACGGTGGTTCAACGGGCCGACTCCTCGCTGGTTTCGCTGGCCCGCCGCACCGAACAGTACGCCCGCACCGTCGGGTTGATTTACAAAGAAACCACGCAGTTGTACTACTGCAACACACCCGATTGCCTGGGAAAGGGCAAAATTGATTTTGGCACACAGAAAATTTATCGCGTCAGAGCGTATGGGAAAGAATAAAGTTTACCTCGTTTTGGTGGCTTCGCTGATTGCCTTTTCGGCGTTTGGTCAACAGCCCCGCAAATACCTCGTCACGTTCCGCGACAAGGCCAATTCGCCCTACTCCGTCAGTCGGCCAGAATCGTTTTTGTCGGCCCGCTCCATCGAGCGGCGGCAGCGGCAGGGTATCGACGTAACCCCGCGCGACCTACCCCCCAACCCGACCTACGTGCAGGGTTTGCGGCAAGCGGGCGTGACGGTTTGGTACACCTCGCGCTGGCTCAACGGCGCACTGGTCGAAGCTACCACCCAACAACTGGATGGCTTGCGTCTGCTGCCCTACGTGGCGGGCATCGAAAGCAATACGGCCCTCAACGTGAACCGGGGCGAGCGCACCGTAGAACGAGGCGTGAAATCGCTCGAAACGCATCCAATCCCAGACGAAAAAGCTGAAGTGCTCAACTACGGCTACTCACAGCCGCAGGTCGCACTCATCGGCGCTGATTCGATGCACGCGCGGGGGTTTCGGGGCGAGGGAATGCTCGTCGGCGTGCTCGACAATGGGTTTGTCAACGTCAATACCTTGCCCCTTTTCAAGCCTTTGTTCGATGAAAACCGCATCGTGGGCACCTACGATTTTGTCAACAAGAGCCAGAATGTGTACGACCGGGGTTCGCACGGCACGAGTGTACTTTCGGCCCTGGCGGGCTACCGCGAGGGTTTTCTGATTGGTACGGCGTACAAAGCCTCGTTCCTGCTGGTTCATACCGAGGACGATTCGGGCGAACGGCTCATCGAAGAAGCCAACTGGCTTTTTGGGGTTGAGTACGCGGATAGCGTGGGCGTCGACGTCATCAATTCGTCGCTGGGCTACACCACCTTCGACGACCCATCGACCAACCACACGTATCAAGATTTAAACGGGCAAAAAACCATTGCCACCCGCGCCGCCGACTGGGCGGCAGCGGCGGGTATTGTTGTCGTCGTGGCGGCGGGCAACGAGGGCAATAAAGCCTGGAAATACATTTCGGCCCCCGCCGACGCCGATTCCATCATCGCCGTGGCCGCCGTTGATCGCAACGGGCAATACGCCGCGTTTAGTTCGAAAGGCCCACGGGTCGATGGGCGCGTGAAACCGGATTTAGCGGCGATGGGTCAGGGCGTGGTCGTTGGGGATCCGGGCGGCACCATTTCCGTGGGGAGCGGCACCTCCTACGCCTCGCCCATCCTGGCGGGCATGGCGACGGGCTTCTGGCAGGCGCATCCTTACCTCAGCGGTCAGCAGGTGATTCAGGCGCTGAAAGAAAGCGCCAGTCAGTACACGCGCCCCGACGAATTTCTGGGGTATGGCATTCCCAATTTTGTCCGGGCCAGCAACTGGGTTTCCCAAAATATTGGGGGCGGGATGCGCTTGTACCCCAATCCATCGAGCGGGAGCCAAACCATCCGGGTGGAACTACCCGCTGATTTTAGCAGCAGTTCTACCTTTGAAGCCCGCCTAACCGATCTGCGGGGCGCGGCACTCTGGACGGGTACGCTCACGGGGCGGTCTTTTACCTTGCCACTCAACACGCTGCCCGCCGGTATTTACGTGTTGCGCCTGCAAGGCGACCAGAAATCATTTGCCACGAAAGTGGTGCGGTTTTGAACGAGAAAGACGGAAGTTGGTTAAAATGACTTTCTAACAAAAAGGCCGTCCCGATTAAATCGGGACGGCCTTTTTGTTGAATTACTACTATTCGCCCGAATCAATTTGCCGCGACGTGTCGGGTTTGTCGGCAAAGCCTTTGTTCGGTGGAAGTGTCCGGTGATAGCGCTTGTAATTGCGCTGGGAGAGCATCGGTGCCGTGGTGTCCGTCATCCGGTGGCGAAAACGCACGACGCCAGTGTTTCGGTACGGCCGACCACCGGGGCGTTTGTAGTTGGCGACATCGTTGCCGATGCGCTCGGAGGAATAGCTGGGTACCGCCACCGTGAGGCGTTGGTTTTCTTCCCAACGCCGGGCCTCCGCCGCCTTGTTGGCGTGTTTATAATTATTGGGCGAATAGCCCCGGTCATTTTTTAACTCGTTCTGCTGTGCCTGCGCCGTGAATCCAGATGCCAGTAGCAACAGCCAAATCCATCGTTTCATGTTGCGTAGAGATAGTTTTACAAGTATTAGTACTCAATATTACTACGCAAAACACCAAAATATTGTTCCTAAAACGATTCGACAGACTGACTCTCCTTACCCCGTTCCGACGATTTTTTAGGGCTTAAAGTTATTTTTAAGGATAATTCTCAAAACACACTTTTTAGCGAAGAACCAATAGATCGATTCAGTTAGTTTTTCTGGAAAACAAGTCTGAAAACAATCGGCATTCGGGTAATCACTTTTTTTCGTTTTTACACAAAAAAATTACAAACGGCCAGAAGTCAGGCCTAAAGTCGAAGAAAATGGTCATGCTTTTACTCAATCCTTAATACGGTGTGCAAGGCCAGCGGTGGCAAAGTCACCGTTACTCCGTCCGTATCACTTCGGAAAGTCAGGACGCGATTCTCGGGTAGCAGCGTAACGCGGGTTGGTTTTTTACTGGTCCGGATACGCACAGTCAAACCATGCAAGGCCGGTATTTCATCGTAGGCAAAGGTATTTTTAGCATCATGGCCTCCGGCCACGTTCAGGATGTTGACCAGTAGTTTTCCCTCTTTCCGCGCAGTGACCACGTGGACCAGGTGAGAGCCGACCACCTCGACGACGGGTTTTGTAAACAGACGTCGCACAACCGTGTGAAGGATATCGCGCAGGTCGTGGCTGCGGTGATTCAGGTAGGTTTCGCCCACGTTGAGGTACAACCCCGCAACCTGCCCTTTGCCCAATGTGGCCACTGACAACACCGGTCCCCGGCCCGAGCGCACATCGGGTGAGCCGTAAACCTGCCCTAACGTTACGGTGTTAGCCAGAGGACGAAACACGGCGGCTTCAGCGTTGGCTCCCGTAAGGCGCTCCTGGTTCCTGGTCCCGTCGACGCTGAGGTAGCACGGCGCTTTTACGGTTTCGCCGGTCAGGGTAACGGCCAGTTCCTGTTCAAAAAGCCGGACGGTTTCCTTCCCAATCACGAGTAGTTTCCCGCCGTTGCGGGCATACTCCGTCAATTCCGCTTTGAAAGCAGGCTCAAGGAAATTCCACTCGGGTACCACAATCAACGGGTAGCGATCCATCTGACCGCGCAGGTGATGTTCGGACAACACCTCCACGGATTGTTGCGCGTCGAGCAGGGCCGTCAGGATGCCTTTCAACCCGGCCAATTCGGCATCGGTTGGGCTAAACAGGTTTTTGGAACTGCGCTGAATGGCCGCCGTCGAGTACAACAGCGCGATTTGGGGCACGACTTCAGCGTGGTGCAAAAACTGCCGTTCCCGGCAAAATTTAGCGACCTCCGCCGCGACCGGTACGTTCCAACGCTTGATGGACGCGTCGCGGTTTTGCTGGAAATACACCTGAAATCCGCCGCCCATAGCCAGCACCTGGGCGGCCTCCTGTTGGAGTTGGCGGGTACTTTTGGCGGCGTTAAACCCATTGGCAAAGTCGTGGCTGAAGCCCCAGGCCATCAAATCCCAGGGTTTGCCCTGCCGGGCCAGACAGCGCGCCTGAAACGCAGCACTCAGTACGCCGTTGGCCGCGGCCACGTCGCCGCTGAGATAGTCCACGGGAACATCCACGGCCTCGGGCATCATCGAGGAGTACGCCCAGTTGGAGGTAATCTGAAACGCCGGGTTGTGCCGGTGAATGCCCTCGACGTAGTGCCTGACGTAGTTTTTGAAGGCGTTCCGGTGAAACTGCATCCACTCGAACCAATGCGGGTCCTTCTCGGTTTTTGGCGCTTCCTGAAACCCCGTTGCCTGCCGGAACGCCGCCACGGCGGCGGGCGAATAATCGGGTCGAATGGCCCAACAATCCCCATCGACCCAGGCACCGTCGACGCCGTAATCGCTCACTTCGCGGAGTTGGGCCAGCAGCAGCGAATCTTTATAGGCCGAAAACGGGGAAGTCAGCCGGTCGTCACGTTTGCCCTCGGCATCCAGTCTGGCCCAGTGCGGGTGATTTTTGACCGCGTCGGCATCCCACACCCCGGAGTAGTGCATGACCAACGCCACGCCGTGTTTAGCCGTCACCTTTCGCCAGAGTTGGAGGGGGTCTTGCGTAAACGATTTCACGGGCGAACCCACTTTGGTCGGGTAGCTCGTCACGCCCGCGTGGCCTTTGCAATCAATCTGAATGTAATCGGGCCGGGTGGCCCGGATGAGCGTATCCAACATGCCTTCCGTCAAGGTTTCGCCTACGCGCTCATCTTGGAGTCCGGCATGAAAATCAAAATGCAGCCCCCAGAAGCCTTCCGAGCGCTTGAGCTTGCGGGGAGCCTGAGCCGAAGTGAACAGGGTAGCCTGGAACCACAGCAGGAGGAGCAGAATAACGTTTTTTTTCATAGGTTAGCGGTTTTTGCCGGGCACAAAAAAGGCAATTTCTCGGTGAAATTGCCTTTTAGTCTAAAGTCCTGGGCGAGTTGGTCAGAGTTGTTTTTCGCCGGTAAATTCCTGGCCCTGCATCGCCATTTTTATTTTTTTCACCTGCTTGTCTGTTTCGCGGGGGAACGTGATGGTCACATCGTAGTCGGGTGCTATGTAGGTATCCGGTGTTTTTTCATCCGCCACCAGTTCGCCTTTGCCCGCCCCAACGGCTTCACCGACCAATTTGCCATTTTCAACGGTAATGATGACGGTTTCGAAGGAAGCCCCCGTCATGGTGTACTTGCCCACGTAGTCGCGGTACACGGTGGTGTCAACGGCCGGGGTCATGGTTGCCGTGGTCGAGGTGGTTTGGGCCATCGTGCCCGCTGCGGTGAGCAGGCCAGCCAGTAAAGTAAGGAGTGCAATACGTTTCATCGTTATTGGGGAAATGGTGTGGTTTGGCCCCAAAATTAGGGGTTAATTCGTTTACTTCCGCACCGCTTATCCGCGAGGTACTCCGTTGGGGATAAGTTCCGACGCTTGGGAAGGGTGACTGGGTTGTTCGGTGAGAGGAATTATTGCCGACTTTATCAGGGTGCAACGTTTTGCATTGCCGAAGGTGGGGATTTTTAGCACAAAAGTCCATTTGAAAAACTTATGTTTGATTAAGCACTAAACTGTCATAGAAGTACATCAGCCCCGCTTTTGGCAATACCTTGTTAGCGGCTGTGGTTCTTTTCTTTTCGTATTGTTGCATAAATTCTTTTTGTTTGTGTCAAGGGTTACAATAGTCGCAATACATAGGGTCTTCGGTTGTTTTTTTATGAGGATACATTTCTTCTTTTGTGTATTGACAATGCTGGCAAACATAAATGTAGTTTAATATTGTACTAGTCGGCAGACCGCATAGGCTACATTTTAATCCTCTTTTAGCATCTGTAATTCCAAAACCCGGTTTACTACATTGAGGGCATAAAGAATTTATTTTGGTTATTAATTTTTGAGTTGCAGCTTCAATTACCTTCATACGAGAGGGATTATACAAAGCTCTCATATCTGTTTCTGCGTAAACAGACTTAAACTTATCAAACAATTTATTGAATGCTTCTTTTAAGCGGTTTATTTCGGTAATACCTTTAATAATATCATTGTTGTCAACTCTGTCTTTACGAAGAATTAATCCGTGAGAAGGGAAATTTACAGAATTAGCAAATTGTAAAAGTTCTTCTTCAGTTTTAATCTCTTTTCCGTTGAAATTTGTTGCTATACTTAATTCCCTTACTACAATTTCTAAATTATTTTTCTTGTCAATAAAAATTAAAAACTCATCATCGGCACAAATGAAAAACAGTGATGGGTGTGGTCCGAAAGAGCCTTCACTTGCTAAACCTAAATCACAATTTGTCAGCTCCATTGCCATTAAACATTTTTGTCTTGCTGTTGTAATGGGGTCAAGCTCTCGTTCTATCTCGCCTGTGAAAGTACCTAATAAGTCGGTATCGAAATTTTCATTTACAAAGCAGAAAACGCCCAATGATTTTTCTAAAATCGGGGCAATCACCTTTTCTTTTTCGTGTTTTGTGGCAATGATTAATTTTCGGTCTTTGAACATCGTAAGTTAGTTTTTTATTCTGTTCGAATTGTTATGGCTTGTCCTTTTACACTCTCATCAAAGTAACCATTGTTATAAACCAAATTTCCGTTTACAAAGGTTTTTATGACTTTGGTTGTAAAAGTTGTTCCTTCCAATGGCGACCAAGCAC
>JAJAZB010000366.1 GCA_026785975.1 Cytophagaceae bacterium
AACGACGGGAAAAATTACATTACCACCACTACCAACGTCACCAACCACACCGAGGGCTTGGGCGAAACCACCTACCTGGTCGACAGCCTCGGGCGTACGCTCTACGCGTTTGCACGCGACAAGAAAAATAAAAACACGTACACCATAGCTGATTTTACCAACAACGCCACCTGGCCGCTGGCCGAATTTGACGCGAAAAATATTCCTTCCGCACTGAGTGCCGCCGACTTCGGGATAATCGCTGTTTTTGGCAAAAAGCAACTGACGTACAAAGGTTGGCCCGTGTACTATTTTGGTCAGGACGCGGGTGTACGGGGTATCAACAAAGGCGTGAGTGTACCCAGACCGAGCGTTTGGCCAATTCTGAACCAAAACACGCCGGCGGCTCCGTTATAATCAGGTAGTTGTTTGAATGAGTAAGCACTTTTGCCGGACTTCAGGGTTCGGGCAAAAGTGCTTTTTTTATGCCGGATTTGTATTCACCATTTATCCTTTCTAACCGCGCAAATCAATCCAAAGAATTTACATTTGGTGTATCCGTTCTCTGCTTCCAAACCTACCCCGGAATGTTTACGCTAAGGTTGATTTCCCGTTACCTCATCATTGTGCTGGCCATTGCGGTTGTGGGCTACGCGGCCATGTACTTCAACTTCAAGCCCATTAATTTCGTGGCCAGCAAACCGGTCGAGCTAATTAACAGCGGTATCTGGCGGACTTGCTTTTACCTGCATCTGGCGGGTGGGAGCGTTGCCTTGCTCATTGGCCCTTTTCAATTTATCGACCGATTCCGGAATCGGTACCGGGCGACTCACCGGTTTTTAGGCAAGACCTACGTCATCGCCATTCTCATCAGT
Organism: Cytophagaceae bacterium; assembly: GCA_026785975.1. GTDB lineage: Bacteria > Bacteroidota > Bacteroidia > Cytophagales > Spirosomataceae > JAJAZB01. Next base: position 855 of record JAJAZB010000366.1, read on the forward strand.
GGCCTGGCCGGGGTTTATCTGGCGCTGTTTGCCAGTACAGGCCTCGTGGCGAGCCTGGGGTTTGCGGGGCTGGCGATTGCCTGGTTGTTCACGACAGGTCAAGCGTATCGCTGGGCGCACCGACGGAAATGGAACGTACATAAAGTCTGGATGATCCGGAGCTTCGCCATCACGCTGGCGGCGGTTACGTTACGTATTTATCTGCCCCTGTTCCTGGTCGGTTTTCAATTGCCCTTCTCCACAGCCTACCCCATTATTGCCTGGCTTTGCTGGGTGCCTAATCTGTTCGTGGCCGAGGCATTGATTCGGCGCGATGCCGTTTAGTGATTCATTAGGGCTATTTTAGTACGCGCTTAACCACGCTAACCTCTATAAAATGAAAAATCTATTTTACGCCCTTACGCTATTCCTGACTTTTAACGGAACAAACGATGTCCACGGCCAAGCGCCCAAAATCCGCGTGTTGGTCATCGGTGCTCACCCCGACGATTGCGACCTCAACGCGGGCGGACTGGCACTGCTCTACGCGGCGGCGGGCCACGCTGTTAAATTCGTGTCCATGACCAACGGCGACAAAGGCCATCAGACTATGGGTGGGGGCGAATTGGCCAACCGGCGGTTGAACGAAGCCAAAGAAGCCGGTCGGCGGTTTGGGGTAGAATACGAAGTACTCGATAACCACGATGGGGAGCTGATGCCCACGCTCGAAAACCGGCTGGCGGTCATCCGGCTCATTCGGGAGTGGAAAGCGGACGTGGTCATTGCTCACCGCCCCAACGACTACCACCCCGACCATCGGTACACGGGCATTTTGGTGCAGGATGCGGCCTATTTGGTCATTGTACCCAACATTCTGAGCCGTGTTCCGCCGCTGGAAAACAACCCGGTTTTTCTCTACACCCGCGATAATTTTCAGCGTCCCAATCCCTTCCGGCCCGACATCGTCGTTGACATTTCCTCGGTGTTTTTCAAAAAAATTGACGCCATCGACGCACACGTTTCGCAGGTGTACGAATGGCTCCCCTGGACCCAGCACGACAAAACCGTCCCGACCGAGCCGCAGGAACGGAAGAAATGGCTGGCCAATAAGTACATAGGCCGCAGCCGGATCAACCCGGCCACCAAGGAATCGCTGGATAAATGGTACGGCAAGGAGCGCGCCGACAAAGCCACCGCCGCCGAAGCCTTCGAAATTTGCGAGTACGGCAAAGCGCCTACCGAAGACGATATCCGGCGGTTGTTCCCGATGATTCCGACGAAGTAAAACGGGCGTCCAATTCAGCGAAGCGAGTAAAATTCGTACGTCAGATTCCAGGTGGTTTCCTGGCCCGGTTCGATGCGCAGTTTAATGAAGGGTTCCGGTGAAAGATTGGTTGGGTTCGTCCAGAAGGCCAGTTTGTCGATGGGGCGATCTCCCCGAATTCGTACGCCCGCACCCGTTTTGCGGTTTTCCACCCGGATGTCGTAGTCCTGGGCACTGCTGCCGAAGCCTTGCAGGTTGCTGTAACTGGATTCCCTGGCTTTCAACGCTCTTTCATAAATCAATTCCTTGCCCTGCACCTTGACCTTCCCGTTGAGTGAATCGGTGGTGCGTAGGTCAAATGGAAATTTAACGACGAAGTCGGGGCCGGAGGGCTGGCGGTCCATCACCAGAAAATTATGGTTGTACACGCTCGTTTCGATGACCCGGTTTCCGGTGTTTTTCAGGCTGTGTTCCAGCACTAATTCGGGTTTGCCCGGCGTCAGCCGGAGGGTCTTGCGGTAGGTGTAGGCGTACCCCGTGGCATCGGTGAGTTGCTGGGTAAAGTCGACCCGGTCGGGATTGACCCGGTCGGGTCCCGGCTTGACCGTCCAGGTACCGGCATCAACGAGTTCGTAGGGCGTTGAAAAATGATATTTCGGCTCGTTGGGCTTGCGGAGCACACCCACGCCGATTTTGATAAACGTCTCTCCGGCTTTGGCCGTTTCGTAACCCAAACCCGTAAATTCCTCGACCGGCCCGGAGATGGCATCGTGGAGTTTGGGGTCGTAGCGCTCAAACCACGGCCCGAAGTAGCTGTGGTTTTTAAAATCGAGACTCGCAATCACCCCCGCCCAATCGAACCGGGTACCCCGGTAGTAGCCGGTTTTTTCATCCGGCAGATAAAGTTTGGCCCGAACGATGCCATTGGAAATTTCGGCTTGCGGTGGAGTAGTTTGGGCAAACGTTTTAAGCACCAAACATAGAAAAAGAGCCGGGAGGCAGATTGCTTTTTTCATGGGAAAATTGGCTTGAACGTGGTTAGAGGTTTTAACTGGAGGGGATAATTTCCCGCGCGCATTATTCGCAAATGATTTCAGCAAAAGCCTTTCGCTGCGGGTGAGGTGCGCAGGTCAGGCGAAAATTCCAGCCAAGTCCAGTTTCGCCTCCGGAAACGTTTGCGAAGCCACCGTGCCACTGCCTTCAAATAGCTCGGCGAGTTGATAAACCCCCTCGCGCAGGGCGTACACGTGGAGGAGGTTACTTTCCGGGACGATGATCCAGTATTCGCTGACGCCACTGGCTTCGTAGAGGTTAAATTTTTCGTTGAAATCTTTCTTGATCGTGCCGGGCGAGGTGATTTCGATGACCCAGTCGGGAGCACCGACGGCCCCGTTGTCGTCGAGTTTGCTCAGGTCGCAAAACACGCACAAATCGGGCTGGACGACGGTGTACACCTTGCTGTTTTCGCCGGGGCGGTAGTTGGGGTTGGGCAGACGCACGTCGAAGGGAGCATCGTACAATTCGCAGTTCCGCTCGCTGAAAAAAGAGTGCAACACAGCGAATACCTGGCCCGAAATGCGCTGGTGCCGCCGTTTGGGAGCCGGGGACATCCGGTATATTTTTCCGCGAATCAACTCCACCGTTTCGTCAAACTGCCATTTCAGGTAGTCCGCGTAGGTGTAGGTACCCTGGGGGTCGAGTTGAGAAATGTCGGTGATCGGCATTTTCTGAAGACGTTTTCAACAAAGCTAACAAAAAAGTCTTCTGCGTTTTTGAGTGGCTAATTCATAACTGAGGCTACACAAAAAACGCGCTTACCCGTCATTGCCGCGTCGTACCTCCTCGCAATGACGGGCGTCGGCTCGCAGGCGAGCCATTAATTCATGATCCGCCCCAGCGCGTTGTCGTAGCTATCCTTCGCCTCGGCGGTCGAAAGTACCTCTTCGCCGTCAATCACAAAGCCACCCGCCGCGACGGTACCCAGTAGTTCAAACGAGGCGTTGTTGTCCAACAAGAGCCGTTCCAGTTTGCCTTGCTGGTCTGGGGAAATGCTCACCACCACCCGGCTCTGGCTTTCGCCGAACAGGAACGCGTCTTTGCGCAGGCTATGATCCGTTTTAATGCTAAACCCGAAGTTGCGCGGCATCGCCGATTCGGCCAGACTGATAAACAACCCGCCGTCGGATACATCGTGGGCAGAACGAATCAACTTGCTAATTATCAATTGCTTGACAATATTTTGTACCTGCGCTTCTTCGTCGATGTCGAAGGCCGGAGCCGGGGAAGCCTTGATGCCCCGGTAGCTGTAGAGGTACTCCGACGAGGCGATGTCGTTTTGCGATAACCCGATGAGGTAAATCAAATCGCCATCGGCTTTGAAATCGAGCGTCATCAGGTTGCCGGGGTCTTCCATCAGGCCCAGCATTCCGATGGTGGGCGTCGGGTGTACCGGCCCGCCATCCGCCGATTGGTTGTAAAAACTCACGTTGCCGCCCGTCACGGGGGTCATGAATTTTTCGCAGGCGCGGGTCATGCCTTTGATCGCCCCCACAAATTGCCAGTACACCTCGGGCACGTAGGGGTTGCCGAAGTTGAGGTTGTTGGTAATCGCCAACGGCTCGCCGCCCGCGCACACGATGTTGCGGGCCGCCTCGGCCACCGCGATGGCCGTGCCCACTTCCGGGTCGGCGTTGACGTAGCGGCTGTTGCAGTCGACCGTAATCACGATGCTCTTATTGGTGCCGCGCACCTGCACCACGGCGGCATCGGCGGGCGCATTGGTCGTGCGGGTACTGGCCCCGATGGTTTTGTCGTACTGCTCGTACACCCATTTTCTGGAGGCAATGTTGGGGTGGGCGAGGAGGTGAAGGGCAACGGCGCGAACCTCAGGAGGAGCCTCACCCCCGGCCCCTCTCCGGTGGAGAGGGGTGAAAATTCCAGCAGTGTCCCCCCTCTCC
>JAJAZB010000367.1 GCA_026785975.1 Cytophagaceae bacterium
GACCGCGTGCCCGACCAAACCATGCTGGTCGACGCCCGTAGCGCCGTGGCCGAGCACATTCAGGCCACGCGGGGCACCGATTACCTGTTTGCGTACAGCGCCATGGGAATGCCGATTAGTCTGAACATGGGCAAAATTTCGGGCGAAAAAGTTAACGGGCACTGGTACAATCCCCGCGACGGCAAGGCCACGGCGTTCGGTGCGACCGTGGAAAATAAGGGTACGCAAACATTCGTACCGCCCGGCATGGGGCAAGGGCAGGATTGGGTGCTGGTGCTCGATGACGCGAGTAAAAACTATAAAACGCCGGGTAGGTAACTACGAACTGAAGTTCGTAGTTACCCCTCCTCACACCTCGCTCAACTGCTTTTTCACCACCCGAATCCCCTGCTTCACTTCCTGCTCAAAGTTCTTCCAGTTGCATTCCAACGACAGGCCACCGGTGTATTTCACTTTTTTTAAAGCCCTGAAATACGGCTTGAAATCATCGCCCTCCAGGCCGGGAGCCGTCCGGTGTTGTTTCTCGGCGATGTGGCAATGCACGATGTGGTTGCGGTACTTCAGGATTTCCTCGGGCGGCTCGTTCTCCCGGAGCATGTGGTAAATGTCGCATTGCAATTTGAACCAGGGATTATTGACCGCCTCGATGATTTCTACGCCTTCCGCCAGGCTGTTGATAAAATTCGTCTCGCCCCGGTTGAGCGGCTCCACGGCTAGGGTGACCCCGTGCTTTTCGGCCAACGGCGCCATTTTTTTGCAGAGTTCAATGTGCTGAGCTTTGGCCTTGTCCCGGTCGAAGCCACTGGGTATGGCCCGCGAGCCGCCGCTGCCAAACACAATGTTTTTGGAGCCGCATTCCTTCGCCCGCTTGAGGGCCAAATCGGCCCGCTGTAAAATCGCCTCGTGGTGCAATTCCGGCCCGACAGACTTCAGGTTTCCCGGAAAAAAATAGATGTACGACCGGATCGGGAAATTGGCGGCCTGGAGTTCCTGCCGTTTTTTTTGATACCCGTCTTCGCCTGAATCAGGCATCAAAAAACGCCCAACGCTTTCCTCGATGAACGAATAGCCCAATTCCTTCAACATGGCGGCATTTTTGTAGTCCGTGCAAACGCCCAAAGGCAACGAAAACGGCGCACTACCTTCCACTGCGCTGATCAACGCCTCCGCGCCAACCGTTCCCGCTACGGCGGCGAGGGACGATTTTAGAAAGTTTCTTCTGGAAAAAGGATTGATGAAACTCATACGTTTTGGCTTTTCGAGAAGCGTCACGCTCCGGTTTAAATAGTTGACCACAAGTAAACCGGTATTCGCCGCTAACTCCCAACCCCCTAAAGGGGGCTTAAAATGCACTTCCAGGCAGGAAAAGCCCCCTTTAGGGGGTTGGGGGTTCTAGCGTCGAACTTCTGCTCATGTACTTAAATAGTTGATTTAGAGTAAATTATTTGAGAAACCAGGCTATTTCGCCAAAAATCCATTCACCGCCTCAGCCAATTTCTTCCCCTCGCAACCAGTAGCCATGTGGCCGCAATCGGAGGTGAGTTCAACCAGGGGCGCACTCAGAAACTTAGCCAAATCCATCGCCGCCTGCGGGTTGACCATGTGATCCTGGGTGGCCACGACCACCAGCAGTTTCGCTTTAACCAGAGGTTTGATTTCGGCCATCGGACGGCCCTGATAAATATCATGCGTTAGCATGGCGCGGAGTTGACAGGCCCAATCCTGGGCGTTGAGTTTGGCGTAATCCTCCTCGACGTTGGCAATCCGGCCTTCGTAGTCCTCGGCTTTGAGTTCGCGCTGGTGCCAGGCCGGGGTGTAGAGGTGATCGAGGTGAATGGCTCCGACGGTTTTCATGGCGGTGGCCTCGCACGTGGCGCAGTCACCGGCCCGTTCGATGGCTTTCAACTCGCTATTCCAGAGAATTTTATCGTACGAAGATTGTTTTGGCGAACCAATAATCGGCACGACTTTATCCATGAAATCGGGGTAGCTGACCAGCCACTGAAACGATTGCATTCCTCCCATCGAAATACCCGTCACGGCGTAGAGGTGGCTGATTTTTAGCCGGTTCAGAAGTTCGTACTGCGAGCGCACCATGTCGCGGATACTCACCGCCGGAAACGCCTTGCCGGGCTGCGTGACGCTGTTGGAGGGCGAACTCGAAACGCCGTTGCCGAGGGCATCGACGACGATGGTGAAGTAGTTTGTGCTGTCGGCGATGCCGCCGGGTGCGGCCACGAAGCTTTTCTGTTGACTGCTGCCCGTAAACCACGTGGGCACCAGCACCGCGTTGGAGCGCTCCGCATTCAATTGGCCGAAGGTGCGGTAGCCCAGTTTACACGCCTGAATGGTTTGGCCGTTTTCCAGCTTGAAATCGCCAAGATCGGCAAAACGCTGTTGGGCAAAGGCGTGGCTACCCAGCAGAACAGGTAACGTGAAGAGAAAGAGCAGGCGTTTCATGGGGTGGATTTTTTTTAAAAGTCAGAACTTGATGTTACGCAAAAAACTCTCTAACTGCCGCCGCTGCGGTACCTCCTCGCAATGACGGCTCTTGGCTTACCGACCTGACAGCAGTCAGGAAATTACTCCCACTCGATGGTCGCGGGTGGTTTGGACGAAATGTCGTAGACCACGCGGTTAACGCCCTTCACCCGGTTGATGATTTCGTTGGAAATATCGGCCAGAAATCCGTACGGAAGTTGCGCCCAGTCGGCCGTCATGCCGTCCACGCTGGTCACGGCGCGGAGGACCACCACGCGCTCGTAAGTCCGTTCGTCGCCCATCACCCCCACCGACTGGATGGGCAACAGCATCGCCCCCGCCTGCCAGACCTGGTCGTACAAGCCCTTGTTTTTCAAGCCATTAATAAACAACGCGTCGACTTCCTGCAAAATCGCCACTTTTTCGGGGGTGATGTCACCCAGAATCCGAATCGCCAAACCGGGGCCAGGAAAGGGGTGCCGACCCAGAATGGCCTGCGGAATACCCAGCGTCCGGCCCACCGCCCGCACTTCATCCTTGAAAAGTGCCTTGAGTGGCTCCACGACTTTCAGGTGCATTTTTTCGGGTAAACCGCCCACATTATGGTGTGATTTAATGGTGACTGAAGGGCCATTCACCGAAACCGATTCGATCACATCGGGGTAAATCGTGCCTTGACCCAGCCATTTCACGTCGGCGATGCGGTGGGCTTCGGCGTCAAAAACGTCGATGAAGGTTTTGCCAATGGCCTTGCGTTTGTCTTCGGGGTCGGTCAGGCCCGATAGCGCGGTGTAAAATTGGTCTTTCGCGTCCACGCCTTTCACGTTCAGCCCCAGCGTTTTGTAAGATTCGAGTACGCCCTCGAATTCGTCTTTGCGCAACAGGCCGTTGTCGACGAAAATACAGTACAAATTGGGGCCAATCGCCCGGTGAATGAGCGTTGCCGCCACCGACGAGTCCACCCCGCCCGACAGACCCAACACGACTTTGTCATCCCCAAGTTGTTGCGCTAACCCGGCTATGGTTTCTTCAACGAAGTTCTCCGCCGTCCAATACTGGGCGCAGCCGCAGAGGTTGACGACGAAGTTTTTCAAGACGGTTTTCCCTTCGACGGAGTGCGTCACTTCGGGGTGAAACTGAATACCGAACGTTGGCTCCCCGGCAATGCGAAAGGCCGCCACGCGGACGGTATCCGTGGAGCCAATTAGTTGAAAATCATCGGGAACGCTGACAATCGTATCCGCGTGTGACATCCAGACCTGGGTGTTGGGCTGTACGCCGTGGAGCAAATCCTGGTCGTCGGTCGTGTTGAGCATCGCCCGTCCGTACTCGCGGGTCGTGGCGGGCCGTACCTCGCCGCCCGCTTCCTGCGCCAGGAGTTGCGCGCCGTAGCACACGCCCAGCAGGGGCAGTTTTCCCCGAAACAACCCTAAATCCACGCGGGGAGCATTCTCGTCGCGCACCGAGCAGGGGCTACCCGACAAAATGACGCCCTTCACGCTTTCGTCGAGGGCTGGAAAGTGGCTGAAGGGGTAGATTTCGCAGTACACCTGAAGTTCGCGGACGCGCCGGGCGATGAGTTGGGTGTACTGCGAACCGAAATCGAGGATAATGATTTTTTCAGTCATGGTGGGGAAAGACCGACATGAGTTGTCGTACAGAATTAAGGTGTATTGTCTTTGGGTAGATGAACCCCGAGTACTCGGGGTTCATCTACCAGTGCCCCCGTCGGGCGGCTTTTACCCGTCCGGCGGGTGTCACGCCGGACGGGTAAAAACAAAGGGGTCGGTGTCCGGCGGTTTCACTGACGAGGACGTCAGCGCTACTCAGTAAAGCAAATACTTCGCCCGGATGGCTTTGTACTTCTTCAACCCAGCCTGCCAGCTTTGCCGAATTTCTGCTTCTGATTTCCCGGCAATGAGTTGCTGGCGCAGGGAATCGGTACCCGCCAGTTTGTCAAAATACGACGTACTGGTAAAAAACTTCGTTTTGTCCGTCGCCTTCCGGTACATTTCCAACACGTATTTCAACGTAAACCCCTGCTTGCGGGCATCGACGCCGCGCAAGTCGAGGCCGTAACATTTTTTGCCCTCCTGAGGCGGGTTCAGGGCACCGGGTTTGTCGACGGGCGTAAACGTGTAACCGCCCAAGGCCGGATCCGGTCCACCAATCACCTGAAACTGCGTGTCGGTGCCGCGCCCCACGCTGACGATGGTTGGTTCGAGCAGGCAAATGGACGGGTAAAGCAGAATGCTCTGTAAGTTGGGCACGTTGGGCGAAGGCCCCACCAGCGGGGCGTAGGGCGTTTGGTGCGTGTAATCCGTGCATTTCACGACGCTGAGGGTACATTTGACGCCGTTTTTGAGCCAGCCTTGCCCGTTGATCATCCCCGCCAGTTCGCCCACCGTGCAGCCGTGAACGATGGGTACGGGATTGAGGCCCACAAATGAGGCAAACTTCGGTTCAAGCACGGGGCCGTCGACGAGGTGCCCGTTGGGATTGGGGCGGTCGAGGATCAGGCAACGCTTGCCCTGCTCGGCGCAGGCTTCCATGACGTAGTGCATCGTGGAGGTGTACGTATAAAACCGCGCGCCCACGTCCTGAATGTCGAACAGCACGACGTCGATGCCCGTCAATTGCTCGGGCGTGGGTTTGCGATTGGCCCCGTAGAGCGAGGTGATGGGTAAGCCGGTGCGCGTGTCGGTACCGTTGACGATCTTCTCGCCATCGGTGGCGGTACCCCGAAAACCGTGTTCGGGGGCAAAAATAGTTTTGACCCGAATCCCCAAACGCAGCAGCGAGTCGGCCAGGTGAGTTTTGTTCGGGAAAATGGAGGTGTGATTCACGACGAGCGCCACCGTTTTACCCTTCAACTCGGGCAGGTAGCGGGCCGTTTGTTCGATGCCCAGGACGGGACGTTGAGTTTTGGGAGGAGCCTGAGCGCCGGAGCGTTCGCAGGCGGTGAGTTGCAAAACCAGCGCGAACAGCGCGATGCAGGGAGATACGCAGACCATGCGCAAATGTCGGGGAAAATTCGTGAAAACGAAATCGCCGTGGCTTTTCAACCCGTAGTTTGAAAGGGTTTGATAAGGTTTCAGGGGTTTGACAGGGTTTGAGGTATTTGCACTGTCAAACCTTCAACCTTCAAACCCTCGAACTTAGCTCCTGGAATCAGCGGGTGCAATTATTATCGCCCCGATGGGCTATCACGCCGGTACTCCTTCGTATTTTGCGGCGGTATGAATTTTCCTCGGTTTGTCTCGCGCCGACTCCGGCATAACAAAACGCACTCGTTCTCGACCACGGTCGCCCGCATTGGCGTGGTGAGCATTGCGGTGGGTTTGGGCGTGATGCTGGTGGCGTTTGCGGTACTTTTTGGTTTCAAACAGGCCGTGCAGCAAAAGGTTTTCAGCTTAGCGGCCCACCTGCGGGTCACGAAGTTTACCATCAACCGGTCGTTTGAAGAAACGCCCTTGCCGCTTAAATCCCCGCTGTACGCCAATTACAAGCGCTTGCCCGCCGTCCAGCATTTGCAGGCCGTTGCCCACAAAGGCGGTATTCTGAAAACGAAAGAGGATTTGCTGGGCGCGTTGCTGAAGGGCGTGGGGCCGGACTACGACTGGCCGGGTTTCCGGGCGAATCTGATTGCGGGCCGGATTCCGAACTTCCCGGACTCGACCGATTCCAAAGAAATTCTGATCAGCCAGCGCATTGCCGACAAATTGCGCCTCGGCCCCGGCGACGCCGTGACGATGTACTTCCTGCAACAACCGCCCCGCGCCCGTCGGTTGAATGTGGTTGGAATCTACGAAACTGGCCTTGAAGAGTTTGACAATCAGTTGATTATTGGCGACCTGCGGCTGGTACAAAAACTGAACGGTTGGGGATCGGATACGGTGGGCACCTACGAAATCTTCGTGCGCGACGTGGCGCAACTCGACGACGCGACCAACGACGTGGCCCGCCTGCTGACGCTCGATCAGGACGTTGAAAAAGTGACCGACCGCTATCAACCGCTCTTCGACTGGCTGACGCTCCTCGACCGCAACATCGTTATTTTCCTAACGCTCATTCTGGCCGTGTGCAGTTTCAACATGGCCTCGATCCTGCTGGTGATGATGATGGAACGGACGCCCATGATTGGCCTGATGAAGGCCCTGGGCAGTACCGACTGGCAAATCCGGCAGATTTTTCTCTACCAGGGCTTGGCGCTCATTAGCCGGGGGATGCTCTGGGGCAATCTGCTCGGTTTGGGCTTTTGCTGGCTACAGGCGCGGTTTCACCTCATCCCGCTCAATGCCCAGAGTTATTACATGGACACCGTGCCCATCGCCTGGAACTGGCCCGCTATCGCGCTGCTCAACGCGGCGACGTTGGTACTGGTTTCGGCGGTACTGCTCATTCCCACGCTGGTCATCACCCGCATTCAACCCGTCAAGGCGATTGTTTTCAACAAGTAATTCAATGCAGAGAATGTGCAAATGTGCAGATGTGCGAATGGAAGCTGTTTAGGGTTTTAATTTTGGTTCTCTGACAATTTTTGTGGAAAGCCTGCCAGTAGTCGTTTTGCTAATGCTTAACAGCCTGATTATGAGCAGAGAGTTTCACCTAAAGAGAAAGTATACTTCACCTTCCACAAAAATTGTCAGAGTACCATTAAAATTATGTGTAAGTTAAAGTAGATCTGATTTTCTCAATCTGAGCGGTAATCGCTCTAGCTTCTCCCTCTAAATCTATTTCCTCATTACTAATAATAAAACTTTTCAGATCTTCATTTACTTGAATTCTGGTCAATTCAAAAGAGAACTCTTTAAA
>JAJAZB010000368.1 GCA_026785975.1 Cytophagaceae bacterium
GTTTTGATGAGATTACCTGCAACTAACGCATTACCTTGAAACCATACAGGTTCCTGATGTGGGGTAATCAGGCACTCATCTATTTGCTCAAAAAATATCTGCTTTTGTTTTCGTGCTTTTTCTGGAACTACATCAGTTAAGGCAGTGGTCATTGCGCGTCATTGTATGAAAGCTCAATATACCGCTAATATTAGACCTCTACCAAAGCCATTGTATGCAAAACATGTGTGAATGAACATAAGCTGTTCAATATGTGATTTTTAACTTTTACAACCCCTCCTCTCACTCTCACCGTTCCTGCTCCACCCGCTAATTATTCTGCTTCAGCAGGCTCAAAAACCTTGCTCCTCGTCGCTCAGGTGGGTAGCTGGCTAACAGATGTCATTTCGTCTATACCTCTAACTGCCGAACCATTTCCGGGTTAGAAAACGCTTTCTTTGCCAAAAGCAAAAACTCCCGAAGTTGTTGAGGATCAACGGTTGGGTAGTCGTCGCAGAAATCCTGCAAGGTTTTGGTACCGCTGTTGAGGTAGTCGAAGAGGTTAGCCAGCGGTACACGGCTACCGGCAAAGAGGGGCACACCGCCCGATGTTTCGGGGTCGATAGTGATTAAATCGGTTCGCATCGTTGTACTGGTTTTTTCAAATCTACGCAAAATAATACATCCCTTCCCACGCTCCCGTTTCAACCCCCAATCCTCCTTACCTTTGCCCATCAACCCAAACGACCGGTTTTATGGCTATTCCATCGAATCTCGCCGACCTTTTTGGCCCAAAAATCAACCAGCCAGACGCGGCCTCACCCGACTTATCGAAGATTACAGGCTTACAACTTCTTAGCTACAAAATCACCTGGGATGCCATCGACGACGGCACCGTGCCGCCCGAACTCCGGCCGCAACTGGCGGAGTTGTACGAAACCGTGCGCCACCGGCCCGATCGCGCCTTAGTCGAACGACTGCGCCAACTCGTGCGGCAATACCCCAATGCGCCAGCACTGAAAAATTACCTCATGCTGGCGTACGTGCAGACGGGCCAGAAAAGCCGCGCCAATGAAGTACTCGACCTGACCATTCGCCAACACCCACGCTACCTGATGGGCCTGGTCAATAAAGCGCACCAACTGCTACTGAACGAAGACACCGAAGGGGTAGAAAAATTATTTGGCGGGCCGCTCACCGATATTTCGTTGTTTTATCCCGAACGCTCGGAATTTCACGCTTCCGAAGTAGCCAATTTTACCCACGTCGCCTTTGCCTACGACATTGCCAAAGTTGACCCCGATGCCGCCGAAAGTCGGCTGCGGCTCCTGCGCGACCTCGGCTACCACACCAAAGACCAGTTACGGAGTATGAAAAACCAACTGAACTTCGCCCGGATGAAGTTCAACATGGCCCGGATGCAGGAGGGTTTTGAGAAAGCCGTGACGGTCGGGGGATACTTCCGGGCCGAAGACCAGCAAACCACCGAGCCGCCCAGGTTTCAACACCCCGAAATGCGGTGGCTTTACGAGTTTGGTTTCGACATTCCCGCCGACAAACGCAATGAATTGCTGGCGCTGCCCCGCCCGTCGCTCCTGGCCGATTTGTCGAAAGTACTACTCGACACGGTGTATCGCCACGCGTATTTTCTGGAGCAGGACCGGGATCAGCAGCGACACAACTTCGCCAGCCACGCGCTGCTGCTGGCCACCGAATTGCGGGCCGACGAGTGCCTGGATGCCGTGCTGGAAACGCTCCGGCAGGACGTTGACTTTCAGGAATTCTGGTGGGGCGACTTCCTCGACGATTTCTACGAGCCGTATTTCCGGCGATTGCTGCCCAAACACGCCGACCGGTTACGGGCGTTTCTGCTCGAACCCGACGTGAACGCCTACGCCAAGTCGGCCATTACGGACGCCTACGCGCAGGGAGTGCTGGATCATCCTGATCTCAAACCAGCCGCCCGGTTGTGGTACGCCGACGTGCTGACGTACCTCATCGAAAACACCGACGACAAACGCCTGTTTGACTCCGACCTGCTGGCCTACCTCATCGGTGATGCGGTGGACCTGCAACTGACCGACCTGCTGCCGCTGATTCGGGTCGCCTACGGTCGTGGTCTGGTATCGGAGCAGATTCAGGGCGGTCTGAGCGAGGTAGAACGGGAAATGACCAAACGTACCTTTCCGCTCCGGCGTCGCCCCATCCGCCCATTGGCTGAGGAGTACGAATTCTTCCGCGACCCCGCCGCCTACCGCAAAGCCCACCCCGACCTGGAGCAGGAGGATGCCCGCGATGAGTTCCTGAAACCCTTGGAAGAGCGGGAAAGCGAGTGGGATTTTTTGTACGAGGACGATGAAGACGAAGACGAACCCAACGGCGTGTTGCTTCCGTCGCAGGGGCGTCAGGTGCAATCCCCGCCCGGCCAGCCCCGGCCGGGCCGCAACGACAAGGTATCGGTGCGCTACACCGACGGAACCGTTGTTCGGGATGTGAAGTACAAGAAAGTAGAGCCGGACGTGGAGGCCGGGACGTGTGTGCTGATTTGAAGCATCCGGGCTGCGCCGATAAAAATCAGCAGGAACAGGACGGCGATAAGGATTTTCTTACCCAGTTCAAAAAGGGCTTTAGCGCTAACGTTGCTGGTAAGTAAGTGGGCAGAATTAAAGTAGAATCGACAACTTTAACGTATTTGGGAAAGTTGTCAATTCTACTCCGCACGATTACAAATCGCCTCACCTCTCGAATCATTTTCTGACTCGGCACCGAAAAAAATGGGTTGTTCAGCGGGCGGCTTTGAGGTTTCGGATGACAGGGCGACTCAGGGGCGAACCGCCGCCGCAAGCGTCAATTCAACGACGGGTGCAGGGTTTTGCCCGTCGAGTTTTACGGTCTGCTCGGCTACTAATGGCGTGGGGTCGGCGGGGAGTTCGGCCACGATGTGGTAGGTTCCGGCGGGCAACTTTTCAAAGGCAAACGACCCATCGGCTTCGGGCGCTTTCTCGGCGTTGTGGCTGGCGTCGGTCTGGCCGATGAGTTTTACGGCGGCATTGGTGAGGGCCTGCCCGTCGTTGGTTTGTATACGTCCGCGCA
>JAJAZB010000369.1 GCA_026785975.1 Cytophagaceae bacterium
GTTAGCCGTAATTGCTAGCTTAGCTAAGAAATCTGCCGCCTAACACAATCCCTTAAAAACTGGAACACAAATTAAATTGGCCCGCTGCGGCAGATTGCTTCGCTTCGCGCGAAATGACGGGTGTCTGCTCGCAATGACGGGGTAGGGGCGTTTTTTTTGCGCAACATCCGTTTTGAATTGGTATTATTTACCCGATTCAATCCCTTTATTTTACCCGCCGAATGGGCAAGGTGCTCACGCTTCGCCCGGCACGTTTACACGCTAAACCAAATCCTTGATGCTCCGTCTACGTTCCGCGCTCAGCCTTTTTCTGCTGCTGAGTACAATCGTCCCCCCGGTACAGGCCCAGAGCCGGGTCGATTCGATTCCGTTGCCCGAGCACCCGCGCCCTGATTTTGAACGCGCCCGCTGGTTGAACCGGTATCCCCTCGACCCAACGGTGGTGCTGGTGTTGAAGTAGCCTAAAAACCGAATGTTTTTCTGAAAACTGCCGGGGCAACTGTGAAGGTTGGTTGGCTGAGGCGTGGCACGGCTCAGCGTACTTTTTTCTGGTGAGTAGACTGGCTTGCCTGAGTCGTGCCACGCCTCAGCTCAAACCGCCAATAAAAAAGCACCCAACCTTTCGGCTAAGTGCTTGATAATCAACGAGCGGGAAAAGGGGTTCGAACCCTCGACCTACAGCTTGGGAAGCTGTCGCTCTACCAACTGAGCTACTCCCGCTTGGGAGGTTTGCAAGTTTACGACAGAAAAATCGTCAACGCAAGTCAGGCAAACCAATGCTCTTTAGTTTCCATTAAAATTCGCTTGTCCTTCGAACAAATACTGATTCAGACCATTGGCCTACTGATGCTGCATGAGTTTTTCACCGCCTTTTTTACAACAGTTGGGCAACTTGTCGTAGCCTTTCGGATCGGCGCTGATTTCGTCGGCGTCGTAGCCGGTTTTTACGATGTTCGCCTTGATTTTTGCCACGTCCGTTTTCTTCGGGTTGAACGTCACGGTGGCCACTTTCGTGTCCACGTCGAGAGTGACGTCGGTCACACCTTTTTCGTAGGCGAGATTACGCTCGATGCGGGCTTTGCACATTTTACAAATGGCTGAAGTCTTGATTTTAACCGTTTGTGGTTTGGTGTCGTCGGCGAGGGTCACGCTGCCGGTCAATACGGCAAATGCGGTTCCCAGAAAAAGGCGTCGTTGCATGGCTGTGTTTATTTTAGTGGAAAACGATAAAAACCAGTGAATTAGTTTCTGATTCGAGGACAGTGAATTACGATGTCAGCGCGAGTAAAGCCACGCCCACGGCGACCATCAGCGTGTTTTCAATCAACGTGACGGTGCTCATCGGCAGGTTGAACACGGCCCCGAGGCAGGCGCAACGGATTTTGCGCTTGTTGAGTACGCTCTTCGCTACGCCCAGCGCCCCAAATCCCATTAACGCGATGTCGGCCACGTACACGGCTCGGTCCTGGAAATGCACGAGACAAGCCACACCCAAGGCCAGTTCGAGGAAGGGATAGACGAAACCGTACGCCGGGATTTTCATCGCAGCGAGGTCGTACATGGCGAAACTGCTGGCGAACTCCTTCAGATTCAGTAGTTTGAAAAACGAAAACACGAGGAAAAAACCCGTCATGAAGTTGTGGAGGAAGTTGACGAGGTTAAAATTTTCCGTCGTAAAAACCTGGCCCGGAAAGGCTGTCAGTCCCGCCACGCCCGTGATGAAGGCGGTGATAAGCAGCAACGGTTTGTAGGTTTCTAGCCAGGATTTTGGAGCTTCTTCCTCAAAAAACGATTGATTCAATGCCTCTGGTTCGTGCGGCGTATGTGCGGCGATGGGTACCGGAGCCGTCAACGGAAAGTCGCGTTCGATGCGGTAACTGGTGCTTTTGAGGGCATTTTGCAAGACCGATAGCGCTACTTTTTGCTCTGATTCGACGCTGGTTTCGCCGGTTTTCAAATCCACCTCAACGTGTTGAACACCGGGTACTTTGCCGAGCAGCGTCTGGACTTTGTATTGGCAGGCTTCGCAGGTCATTCCTGACACGCGGTAGGTGGTTTTTTGCAGCGTTTCCATCGTTTAAACTTTTTTGTTGCAAAGGTACCCCGGTGCGGAATTGGGGCTGTTACAGAATTCTGGTTAGGTTTTATAACTTTCGGTAGGCGTGGCACGGCGCTCCACGCGAGCCTTTTCAGCCGGGCCACGCCAACGTCACTAAATTTGATCGAGCGGTACCCGTTTTTGCTCGCCGATGCGCTTGAAATGACTCGGCGTCAGGCCGGTTACTTTTTTGAATTGACTCGAAAGGTGCGCCACGCTGCTGTAATGGAGCAAATCGGTGATTTCATTCAGCGACAATTCGTCGTACACCAGCAATTCCTTGACCCGCTCAATCTTCTGCCGAATCAGGAACTGTTCCAGCGTTGTGCCCTCAACTTCGGAAAACAAGCTGCTTAAACTGCTGTAATCCCGGCCCAGTTTTCCGGTCAAAAAATCCGACAAATTCACTTTTCGATCGTCGTTGCGGTGATGCACCAGGTCGATCACCACCGCCTTGATCCGCTCCACGAGTTGCTGCCGCCGGTCGTCGAGCAGTTCGAAACCTGAAACCCGCAGGGCCTCCCGAAACCGCGCCAATGGCTCCGGTTCGGGTGGTTCGGCCAGGGCAACCTCGCCGAGTTCCACACCGAGTGGGGCTATCCCGGCGTTTTCCGCCGCCCGCCGTACCGCCTGCTTGCAGCGGTCGCAGACCATGTTTTTCACGAAAAGTGTCCTGTTTTTCATGCGTAAAATGTGCCGGTCTTCCAGGTGCAAAGTAGTGTCCTGATTTTCCGGGCGTGACGGGTGCCACGCGCAGTGTAGGCACCCGGGTTAGTCCTTGATTTTATACCTCATGCCGACGTAAATCATTCGTCCGATGACCGGTCCCCAGGTCATGGATGCGTCAAATGACGGCCCGAAGGGGTATTGAGCGGCAATAATTGGGTTCTTCTGCGTGAAATTCCCCAGGTTTTCCCCGCCCAGGTACAGCGACCATTTTAAGAAGTTTTTGGTCACCTGCGCGTTGATGTTCGAGAAAGCGGGCGCGAAGACGGGCGGTGAACTGGCTGTGTGTTCGTGACCGAGGCTGGCATTGGGAATGCGCCGCCGTCCGTTCCACTGCCAGGTAAAGTCAAATTTCCATTTCTCAAATTTCGTCGCGTAACCCACGTTGAACAGCACCCGGTCGCGGTTAACAAACATTTTGGGGAGCAACGTCGCCTCGCCCCCAAACGCCAGAACGCTCTGTTGCACGTCGAACCACCGGTAGGCCAGTTTCAGATCCAACCGCTTGACGGGCTGCGCATTGACCTCCGCCTGGAAACTGTTGGAATAGCTTTTTCCCCGCAGGTTGTAAAACCGCACCCGGTCTGAACTCTCCATGTCGATGATCAATTGGTTCTGGAAATCCGTCCGGTACGCATCCAGCACGACCGTTGCCGGATTGCCAAACAGCGTCAGTTCATTGGTCAGGCTGAGGCCGTAATTCCAGCTTTCTTCAGGTCGAATCTGCCGGTCGAGCACGGTGAGCGTTCGGGAATTGACCAGCATTCCGAAGTTTTCGGCGATGGGATTGGGTACCCGCCAGCCCTTACCCGCCGCGATCCGCAGATGACTTTCGGGGCTGAGGTCGTATTTCAGGTGCAAACGCGGCGTGAAGCGCGTACCGTACAGGTTATGGAAATCGGCCCGCAGGCCCAGCACCAGCGTCAATTTATCGGGAATGGTTTCGGTGTATTCAACGAATAGGCCCGGTACCGACTCCGTCCGGCGGAACGTCGAGTCGGTGTAGCGCTCGTTGTACCCATCGAGCAGGTAACTGATTCCCGCCTTGTACTGGTGGTTGGTATTGCCCAGAATATTCTGATAAATCAAATTGGCGTACAAATTCCGTTGTTGGCCTGCGTAGGTTCGGAACCCGAATCGGGCGGTCGCATCGTGGATTAACGCATTGACAATCAAGCCTAAACCCTGGTAGGGTTTGTTAGGAAACAGCCGGGCCGTTTTGCTGAACACTTCGACGCGCCTGGTCAGGTTACCAAATTCATAGACGAGGGGTCGGCCTTTGCCCGCGTCGAGTTGGCCACCGGTGCGGTCTTCGTAGAGCGCTTTTACACCAAATTGCGCCATCATTCGTTCGCTTTGGTACTTCCAGCGATTGACGCCGTTGACCTGCGAATAAAGTGGTAAATCCAGAAAGCCATCGCCGTTTTTGTCGAGTCGGGTTTGCAGCGCACTGGCGTGGGAAAGCAGGCCCACCGACCATTTTGGCGACAGTTTACGGGCGGCATTCAGGTTGATTTCGCCCCGCCCAAAACTGTTGACGTAGCCGTTGAGGTACAGTTTTTCGTCGCTGTCGGGCTTGGCCAATTCGATGTTGATGGCCCCCGTCATGGCTTCGTACCCGTTGACGACCGAGCCAACGCCTTTGGCGACGTCGATGGACGAAATCCAGGTGCCGGGGGTGTAATTGAGGCCAAACGTAGTGTTCAATCCCCGGACATTGGGAATGTTCTCGGTGTTGATTTGTACGTAGCTGCCGCTCAGGCCGAGCATCTGAATTTGCCGGGCACCCGTCACCGCATCCGCGTACGACACGCTCACCGAGGCATTGGTTTCAAAACTCTCCGACAGGTTGCAACACGCCGCTTTGGCGAGGGTTTTAGTCGTCAGTATTTCGGTCTGAATCGGGTTCAGTCGGTCGAAAACCGTGGCTTGTCCACTCACCGTCACCTCCTGCAACTGATTGATGTTTTCCAGAAAAATGGTCAGGCTGTCATTCACTGGTGCACCGAGCGTGTCGGCGCGGTAACCGACCAGCGAGGCAACCAATCGGGTTGCTTCGGCTGGGCGGGGTAGCGTAAAACGCCCATCGGCATCAGTGGTTGTGGCGGTTTGGGTGTTGAGCCAGTACACCGTGGCGCCGGGCAGTGGGGTTGTGCGCCCATTCAGACCACGTTCGGCTACCGTGCCTTGCAGCGGATTTTGCGCAAAAAGTACTTGGGGGAGTAGCCAGACGAGAATCCCGAAGAAGGGCCAGGGGAGAAATTTCATAAAATCTTGATAAAGTAGGACTTTCGCTTAGCCTCACCCCCGGGCCCCCACAGGGGGAGCTGGGGGACGAAGAGAATTTGCAGTATCAGGATTTAAAAAAAGAAGCGCCCCCCGCGATGGGTTTTGTGTATATATGTGGGGTGGGCGGGAGAATA
>JAJAZB010000370.1 GCA_026785975.1 Cytophagaceae bacterium
CGTCGCGCCAACCGTGAGCAGGGCACGGGGGAAGGTTTTGAGGTAGAAGTAATTATAGAACAAAATACCGATGCGCCCAACGAGGTTAGGATGCGCCAGCAGAAAGGCGTCGGTGATGGTCAGGATGATAAGCAAAACGTGATAGAGCCGGAGCTTCATGTCCTTGAAATTTTTGGCAAAGCAACATAAAACCCGCGTTGATTATCGCATTTTCTCACAACTGCGCCCTTTTTTCGACGTCTTTCCGGTAACTGCGTCCAACGGGAATCCGGCGTTGGCCCGCCGGGACGTTTTCCAATTCAATCTGTCCCCGGTTGAAGCGCCGCAGGCTACCGACCGGCACCAGAAACGACTTGTGTACGCGTACAAATCGTCCGGCGGGCAACAGATTCTCGGTGATTTTGAGCGATCCCTGCACCACGTGTCGGCCCTCAGGGGTAAATACCAGCGAGTAATCTTTCAAGCCCTGAACGTACAGAATATCGTTCAAAGCCACGTTGATGCGTCGCGTACCCGACTTGAGCCAGATGGTTTCGGGTTCATCGGCTTTCAACGCGATGGAAACGTCGGAAGGCAGCTCGGCGGGTACCTGACTTCGGTTTAAAACCAGGTGCAGCAGCAGCGTAACGACCAGATACCAAACCGTCGCGATGAAGTTGTAAGGCAGGTTCGGGAAAATCCCCCGCCGACTCGTATCGCCCACCACGAAGCCAAACAGGTAGGTATCGTACAGCCCCTGTAAAGTCAGGTATGCGGCGATGCTACCCATCAGCGCCGCGCCGTAGGCGAAGTACCGACGCGCTTTCCACAGCCTCGGCCAAAGCAAACCCGTGTGCAGATACGCCAGGGTCATCAGCAGGCCAATCCGCACGGCGATGCACGCGGCGAAATTGGGCAACCCCAACTTTTGCAACAGGTAGCGCCGGTCGTAAAGAAACACGAGCGTGACAAGCAGCCAGAAGCCCAGTTGCCACCAGAAGCGAGGATTTGGTTTACGAAACGTCATTGTGAAACAACCGATTGAACAACGAAAGATACCTCTTTTTCGCCAGCCGGAAGCGTTGAGTACCAGTCGCTTTTCGACCAACGACGTTAGTTTCGGATCAACGGGCCGGGTCCGTTGGGCGAGTATTCGGGGCGTTGGTCGAATAAAGTTGTTGGTGCCGGAACAGGCCGCGTTCTTTGACCAAAAAAGAGGCCGACCATGAAAACAATCCTTCTTCTTTTCGCCCTTACGCTGGGATTGATTGCTCCGCAAAAGCGTCCCACGTCTTCCCCGTACGCCTGGCAGCAACTCACCCCGAAGGCCGCTTTCCCCGGTGCCTACAGCTTCGACTTGTTTGCCACTACTACCTACGCCTTCCACCCCGAGGGTATCTGGCGCTCTGCCGATGGCCGGAACTGGGAGAAAACGCCCCTTCCCAACGTACTCGGCAACCTGGCTTTCGCCGACTACATCCAGTTCAACGGGAACATGTACGCGCTCGGCACTGCAACGGGCAACATCGAAACCTACCACCAAACAAGTCGCATTTCGAAAACCAGTGACTTCAAAACCTGGACAACGCTGGCCGAAAAATCAGCTTTACCCAAGTTAATTTTCTACAAGACCGCAGTTTTTAAGAATAAAATCTGGCTGATGGGCGGCTTCGATGGAAAGCACCACACGAACGAGGTTTGGAATTCGACCAACGGCGTACACTGGAACCAGGTTACGCCCCACGCCGCCTGGAGCGCCCGTAATCCGGGCGGGTTGGTGGTGTTTCAAAACCGGATTTATTTGCTGGGTGGCGGTGAAATTGACAAGTCGAATTTCAACGACGTGTGGTCGTCGGAGAATGGCGTGGACTGGCAACTGGAAACAGCCCGGATGCACCCAACCTCGTTCTGGGGGTACAAACCCGTGGTGTTCGACGGACAACTTTGGTTGCTGGGCTGCAACCGCAGCGGCGATTTTACGAGTGAGGTGTTGCGTTCGGCGGATGGCAAAACCTGGCGGGCCGAACGGGCCGCATGGTCGCCGCGCGGAGCCGTAGCCGCGTCGGTTTTCAAGAACGACCTGCTGCTGACGGGTGGTAAATTTTCTGTAAACGTAGGCGGCGAACTACAATTCGATTCCCGCAATGACGTCTGGCAACTTTCTAAAAACTAACCAATCAAACTGTACTTTCCATGAAAGCTATTCTCTTCATTCTCGCTACGCTCTGCCTA
Organism: Cytophagaceae bacterium; assembly: GCA_026785975.1. Taxonomy (GTDB): domain Bacteria; phylum Bacteroidota; class Bacteroidia; order Cytophagales; family Spirosomataceae; genus JAJAZB01. The sequence continues at coordinate 2,212 of JAJAZB010000370.1, forward strand.
TCCTGTTCTTCGGACGGGTTCACCCAAAACCAGCCGCCCACCTGCGATGAATGCGTTTTTGAACAAACGCCCAAAAACGTCAGTTGGCATCTCACGGTTCCAGCCGACACCGCGCGCGGGCAGCGCATACGCATTTCAGGTACAGTTTTTCAATCCGACGGCAAAACTCCCGCCGCTGGCGTACTTCTGTACGGCTACCACACCAACGCCGCCGGGCGCTACGCCAAAATTGGTACCGAAGATCGCCGTAGCCACGCGTGGTGGCACGGGTATCTGCGCGGCTGGCTCAAGACCGACGCCAACGGACGCTACGAAATCAACACGATAAAACCCGCGCCCTACCCCGGAGGCACCGAACCGGCGCACATTCACGCGATGGTGAAAGCGCCCAACCAAACCGAATCGTACTGGATTCATGATTTCCTCTTCAAAGGCGACCCTTTTCTAACGGACACGTACTGGTACCGCTCGGAGATGGTCAGCGGGAATTTGCGCTACGAAGGAATTACCCTGAAGGCTCGCTCCAGCGGTGTTCAGGAAGGCACCCGCAACATCGTACTGCACCCGCACTACGATCGGGATGGGCAAAATTCGGGCTTGCTCGTTGGTGAAAACTGCCCCGCATTCGATCCTACGCACGTTTGGGGACCGGACAAGGGCAGCCGCACCTGCC
>JAJAZB010000371.1 GCA_026785975.1 Cytophagaceae bacterium
GTTAAAAACGGGTAAAAATCGGCGGTGTTGGGCAGTTGCCGGGCGTTATTGCGCCAGGAGGCTTCGTGAAAATGCGGCACGAACGTCCCGTTGACCCAAGCCGCTTTGCCGGTGTAATCGAGGGATTTATACACGCTTTGCAGCACCAGCGGCATGAAGGCACCGGGGTTGCGTTTTCGGTACCGCGCCGAGTCGATTTTAAACTCACTCTTGGCGTTGATGATGTCCCCGCTGGGCTTGGCTTTCCGCCAGGGCGTAAACTGCGTTGCCCCCGGCGCGACCGATAATAAATCCACCTCGACGTTGCCGTGAGGTGTGCTGATTTCGAGGGGTTTAAACAGCCCGTCGAACTTTTGAACGTCGAGTTTAACCAGATCGTCGCCAAAATGTTCCTCGAATTTCGCGAAATTCAGTTTACTAAAAAGTGCCAGGCTTTTCTTCAAATACCCATAAACTTCTTTGTACAAACTCTGGAAGTCGGGGCTGTGCTGAAATAACCCGTGCCAGAGTTTCTGGTACTCAAGGTCGCGCAGGTGCAGCGGAACGGGGTTTTTTGGATCGAAAACCCGGTGATTATCAAACTTTATGTCGACGAAATCAAGATCGTTGGGTGCCCCGAAAAAAAGCGTCGTGGGCGAGGTGCCGCCGATGTACCCGGCACCCGTTGGCCCAAAGTAGCGCAGGATAAACAGTCGCTCGAAGCGGTCGAAATTGTACGCTTTTTTGTCCTGATCGAGAAACATGCCGAGCACACTCCCCAGCCGCTGGTGGCCTTTGTTGGTCGAGGTTTTCAACGCTTGTACCCGCGCCGGTTTTTCCCAGGGAATAATGTCGATGTAGCGCTGCCCGCCCGGCGCACCGGGTTGCTGGCGGAGGGTATCGTAGCTGAAAAAAATTTGCCCGACGTCAAAACAGGCCGACACCAGACGCTTGTCGTTGGCATCGCCTTCGAGGTCGTCGCGCTGAGCGAGGCGTCCGAAGGCCGTTTTGAGCAAATCGAACCGTGCAAACGGGCTGGGTATCGAGGTGGGTGCCTCGGCGGTATCCCCGGCGGTTTTGTCGGCAATAGCACCGATGTGCTTCTCGCCGTACGCCTCCGCTTTGTACCAACTATCCGAATCGGTGGGGTAGGTCAGCGAATGAAGGTGAAATTCTTTTTTGTTGGGCATGGGTGAATAGCTCCAGTTTTTTAGGAAGAGAGTTGACAACTTTTTGAAAGTTGTCAACTCGTTCAATTCAGTTTAAATCTGTTTGAGGTTTTGCTCTAAGTGGGTTTTGTCATTACGTTTTTTTGTCATCCTGAGGAACGAAGGATCTCGTTAGGTCCTGCCCGTAAAGCCAGCGTTCCAAATATCTCCAACGAGATCCTTCGTTCCTCAGGATGACAAAAACAGGTTTAAAAAGCAACCTTAAGTACTAAAAAGCATCTTTTTAAGCCGCGACAACTCAGAGTTATCCTACATTTTTTGAAATCTCAAACCTTTTAATTGCCCTGCGGAGGCAAATTCCTGAACGTATCGGCGATGAATTTTTCGGTGGCTTCGTTGAAAAGTTGGGCGAATTTGCGCTCCGGCGAAGCGTAGGTTTTTCCCTTCGAAATCTCGTTCAGCGCTTTGTCCAGGTCGTCGCGCAGGGTTTTCCGTACTTCTTTTTTTTGTATACCGAACATTATTTTTTCGGCGGCGGGTTCAAAATCCGCCACGAGCCGGGCCAGGTTGGCGTCGGTGTTGAAGGGCGTAAAGCGGTGAAACTGCGCCGTGGTATTCCCGTCGCGGGAACGGCCCGCCACTTTCCGACCACCCATTTCGTCGAGCCATTCGGTGAACTGGGCCAGGAAATCGGTCAGGTATTTGTAAAAATTGCTGTTCTTGAAATTCTCATCCAACTTCGGCGCGACTTCCAGCCAGGGTAGCTGTTTGCCCTGGCTCAGGGCATCATCGCCTTTGATGCGTTGCGCCACGTATAAATTCAGCAGTTGCATCCGGGCCAGGGGCCGGGCCATTTGCTTCAACACGTCGTCCTGAAAATGGGCGAACGTCAGCTGCGCGTCGTTGGCCGAGCGCAACGAGAATTCCCTAAAAATCGGGGCTACCGGTACCGCTTCCCCGCCCGACCGCTGGCATTTCATACTGCCCGATGCCTTCAGAAAATCAAGTACCGACAGCGCCCCGATGAGTTCGAGGATGTGCGCCGGGTTGGGCTGCCCGCCTTTGCCGGGGTCGTATTCGTACACGTTCTGCACCTCGTCGGCCAGGTAGTACAATGCGTTGAGCTTGTCGTTGACGCTTTTTTCGTAGTAATACAACGCCGCTTTGGTTTTGGAAACAAAGGCCGCGTCGTCAATCTGCGCACCACCGGCCTCGGTTTGCCCGTTGCTTTGCGGGGCCTGAAAGTACGGCTGAATCGAGAGCGCGCCCACCACGGCTTCCTGCAAAAACTGGTTGTCGGAGGGTTTACGGATGTTTTTCAGAATCGTCGGGAAACCCGCCGCGCCCGTACCACCAAAAATGGAACTGACGATGAACACCCGGTCGCTCGACTGGAAGGTCGCTTTGAAGGCTTCAAATTCACCCGATTCCTCAAACTGGTTGAGCACCACACTGCCCGTGTTGGGATTGCCGACGAAGCCGATGTCCATTTCGGTATCGAGGCTACTTTCCGAGTACAGCAGTTCGATGAGGGCCTGATCGGGTTTGTCGAGGCGCGAAAATCCGAGGTAATCCCGGAAGGTCTGGTTGCCCGCGTCGCTCAGTTGAAACAGAAAATTATCGGGCACATTGGCCTGCACGTCGTGGAGCGTGCTGAGGTCGGTGCCAAAAAATCCGCCTTGCGGGGGCGTATTGTCGGGTTTACCAAGTTCATTGCGAACTTCGCGGTAGGTGTTGAGCAACGCCTGCGTGCGCCGGAGGTCGTAGCCGCCCGTGTGCGGGTCCATGATGATGGGCACCACCGTGCTGACGCCGCCGGGAAGTTTGGCACCCGCCGCCAGCAACATGGTAAACGCCTTGACGACCCGGGCGCCGGTACCGCCAATGGCGAAAAGAAACAAACGAGCCATAATTTAGATGGGGATGTTGCGGTTGTTGATGGCCATGCGCTTAACAATCAGCGAGCCAATCAGGTAAAGCAGAAAACAAAGCAGGGCCAGTTCGAGGCCAAAACCAAAAAATACGCTGCCGCCCTGGTCGAAGTACGTCCCGGCCTGAGGGTTGTCGGGGTTGCGCGGCAAGCGCCGACCAGCCATTTGGTAGCAGGTCACGATGCCCCAGATGGCGGAGGTCACGCAGGCCACCAGGGCCACCAGCAACCAAATGCCCAGGTTGGCGTAGCGGGGTTTGTCGAGGGGTTTGTAGTAAATTATTACCGCAATCAGTGCAAAAATCACCCACACCGCCGTGAGCGAAACCAGCAATTGCTCCCGGTAGAGGTCGCGCAGCAGGGGGCGGGTGACGAAGAGGTCATAAAACGAATACAGCGAGCGATTCATAGTAAAACAATACAGCGGGTGATTCATGAAAAACGTTAATCGATTTGGAGGGTGAGGGTAAAATACGTCGGCGTTTGGGATTTGTTGTAGGCGTTTTCGACGCCCTGCATTAAGGCGGTGAAACCAAAGGTAGTGTTGGAAAAATTCGGATTATTCTGGCTGTCGTTGTCGGTGCCGGTGCGCGTAATCCAGGTCGGAGGAAACTGCCGACGGAGGGCAATTTTTACTTCGTGTTTACCCGAACTGATTCCTTGTTTGGTCGTCAGCAAAATCCGGTGCGTGTAGCCGGGTGCCGTTTCGGGTTTAAGTTGAACTTTGGTTACTTTAAATCCATCCGGCGACGAAACCTGGTAGGAAGCCGGGTTGGTCAGGTAGCTGGCATCAAGTGGCAATCCGCTTAAATTGACACCTACGGCAATCGTAATTTGGCGCGTATCGGGGTTGGTTTCCACGTTTTCGATGGCGTGAATAATGCCCTCCTGACCCCGGCCCACTTCGGTCGAACTTTGGTCAAAATCGCCCACCTGGTTCGGGTCTTTTTCCAGCACTGAATACCTCGGCGTCAAACTCGGCCCAAAGTAATGTTGCGCCTCGTAACCCGGTAAATCGGCAAAGCGCCGCAGCGGGGCCAGCTTTTCTTCGGTCAACAGGCGCTGCATCGTGGTTTTATCCGAAATAAAAACGAGGTAGTACGGGCGCGGGCCGTTGTGCGTAAACTTACCGTTGCGGGCGTAGTACGGTCCCTTGAAATCGGCATTCATTTTCACGACCAGTACCGACGACTTGTCGGCGTGGCGACTGAAGGTTTCGTCCATCAAATCCCGGATGTTGGCCATCGCTTCCTTGGCTGACACTTTGTTCGTCGAGGCATCGGAGTAAATCAAGTCGGAAACCAGAATGGCCACCTGACCCTGCCGGAGGCTGTCGAGCAGGTGATTAAAAATGCCCCGGAAGTTGGTCGTGTTCGGCGTTCCCTTGCCTTTGGTGAGGCTGAACAAGTTGTTGGTGGCGATGAACGTGGGTAGGTCAACGTTGAGCGGATAGACTTTGTCGTTGACGGTGTACAGTCTGGCTTTGTTGGGCGGTAGGTTGTGAAACGCCCCGATAACTTGCTGCACGGCGTTGTTGAAATCGCCCCCGGCATCGGCCTCGTAAGGGAACATACTGCCGCTCGATTCGAGGTAAAGGTGGGCCTGGAGGGACTTGACGGGAGGAGGGGGTGGTGGATCGGTCGTTCCCCCTCCATCATCAGGACCGGGACCACAGGCAATCAGCAAACCCATTAAAAGCACCAAAAAAACAGATTGAAGTCGAAAAATAGAGCGCATACCCGGAAGGGAAGTAGTAAAGCCTAAACTTACGGCGTTCCGTTGGAACCGCCAACTGGTCATTCGCTTTTGACTAACGTGAAACCATTGGGGACTGGTATTTTTGGGTAATTTTCGGGGCGGGTTTTTGTGAAACCGGATGTGGAGCAGGCGAGCAAAATACCCGTCATGACGGGTTTGGGTTATTTTTTTTGCGTAACATCCGTTAAAATTGGTTTGCCTGTTTTAAATTAAATTCAGAATCTGAACGTAGACCCGATGGAAAATCAGACTTTTTTTAGAAAACTTACCATTCAACTCATTCTAGCCTTAAGTGTATTGGTTCACGAGGTTGTACCCGAAACTTTGCCAAAGTTTTAGAACCGGGGCGCGTAGCCTTTGGCAAAGTTGGCGCAATCTAACCAGTGTATAACCTCGCGAACCAATACACTTAAATTCTACTTACTCCATGAATTTTTCCAAAACACGGCGCGGTTGGCTCGGATTACTTGGCGTGACAGCGGCGCTCGGCCTTTGTTCCTGGCTTCCTGCCAAGTTGATGCAAACCGCCCCCAATCCGCCCCGAGTGCTGGTTTTTTCAAAAACCAAAGGTTGGGTGCATTCCTCGATTCCGTTCGGGATCGCGGCGATTCAGAAGCTGGGCAAGGCAAATAGTTTCAACGTGGATACGACCAAAAACGCGGCCTATTTCACGGACGACAGCCTGCGTAACTACCAGGCGGTCATTTTCAACTGCACGACGGGCAATGTGCTGAATCCTGAGCAGCAGGCTGCTTTTGAGCGGTACATTCAGGCCGGGGGCGGGTACGTGGGCATTCACTCCGCTGCCGATACCGAGTACGAATGGCCCTGGTACGCCAAACTGATGGGCGCGCATTTTTCCAGTCATCCCAGCCAGTCGAATGTGCGGAAAGCGACCGTCGACGTGACCGACAAAAACCACATTTCGACGTCGCACTTGCCCGACCACTGGGAGCGCACCGACGAATGGTACAACTACCGAACTTTCTACTCCGGGCTAAAAGTGCTGGCCAACTTAGACGAAAACACCTACGAAGGCGGCACTAACGGAGCCGAGCACCCGATTGCCTGGTACCACGAGTTTGATGGCGGACGGGCGTTTTACACCGGCGGCGGGCATACCGATGAAAGTTTCAGCGAACCCCTGTTTTTGCAACACGTTTTGGGCGGCATCCAGTACGCGATGGGTGAAAGCAAACCGTTGGATTACGCCAAAGCCTATTCCAAGGCCATGCCCGAGGAAAATCGTTTTGTCAAAACCGTTCTGGTCAACGACCTGAACACGCCGATGGAACTGGCCGTGGCCCCCGACGGACGGGTGTTTTTCTCTGAACTCAACGGTACCCTTTCCGTGTACAATACGGCCACCCGGCAACGGGCCGTCGTCCATAAATTTCCGGTGACGAGCAAAGGCGGAACGGGGCTGATTGGCCTGACGCTCGACCCGAAATTTGCCGCCAATCACTACATCTACCTGTACTACACGCCCCCCACCGACAGCGAACCCATTGATTTCAATCTTTCGCGCTTCATCGTCCGACCAGACAACACGCTGGATTTGACCTCCGAAAAAGTGCTCCTGAAGGTTCCGGTTGAAATCAACAGCGGTGCCCACCACGGCGGCTCGCTGGCCTGGGACAAAGACGGAAATCTATACCTATCGACCGGCGACAGTTCCAGCCCGTTTCCTTCCGATGGCTACGCGCCGCTGGACGAGCGTCCCGGTAAAGAATTCTTCAGCCTGGATGCGCAACGGTCGGCGGCCAACACGAATGATTTGAAAGGAAAAATACTGCGCATTCATCCGGAGGCGGATGGCTCCTACACGGTTCCGGCTGGCAATTTGTTTCCGAAAGGCACGGCGCAGACCCGCCCCGAAATTTACGCGATGGGTTGTCGCAACCCGTACCGCATCGCCGTCAACCCGAAAACCTCAGTCGTGTACTGGGGCGAAATCGGACCCGATGCGGGCAAGGACAGCCTCCAGGGACCCCGGGGTTACGACGAGTTTAACCAGGCTAAAAAGCCCGGCAACTACGGCTGGCCTTATTTTGTCGGGAATAACTCGGCCTACGTCGATTGGGATTTTGCGACCAAAACGGCCGGTCCCCGGTTCGACCCCCAAGCGCCCGTCAATCAGTCGCCCAACAACACGGGCCTGAAAAACCTGCCTCCCGCCACGCCGCCCATGATTTGGTATCCCTACGCCGCTTCCAAAGAATTTCCGGAGTTGGGTTTGGGGGGCCGCAGTGCCATGGCCGGGGAATTTTACACGTACAATCCCACTTCTGCGTCGAAAAATGGCTTTCCGGAATACTACGACGGGGCGCTTTTCGTCTTCGACTGGATGCGCAACTGGGTACTGGCTTTGCGTTTCGACGCGAATGAAAACTACGTTCGTAGCGAACCGTTCATGGCCGCTAACGGTGATTTCCGCCGCCCCATCGACCTGACATTCAGTACCGATGGCGTCATGTTCATGCTCGAATACGGCTCGGTGTACGGGGCGGATAATGAAGACGCCCGATTGGTGAAAATCGAGTACAACACCGGCAACCGCGCGCCCATCGTTCGGGCCAGTGTGGTCGATTCAGCGCGGGTGGTGCTGGCCAATTCCCGGGCGTTTCTGACCTCCGAATCGCGGAATTTTCCGGTATTGCGGGAAGCAGTCGGTCAGGCACCCCTGCGGGTCAAATTCGGCGCGCGCGGCATCGACCCCGATGACGACAAATTGACGTATGAGTGGCTTTTCGACGGCAAAACCGTTGGCTCGACCCGGCCTGCGCCGACGTACACCTACAACAAGCCCGGCGAATACAAAGCCGTCGTGAACGTGACGGACCAAAACGGATTGGTCGGTACGGATACACTCGTCGTGAACGTCGGGAACGCCCGGCCCGAAGTGGCCATCACGACACCGGGAAACCGCTCGTTTTACTGGGAAAAGCAGCCGTTTACGTACACAGTCCGGGTTTCGGATAAAGAAA
>JAJAZB010000372.1 GCA_026785975.1 Cytophagaceae bacterium
AATCCAGGTTTCTGAGTCACCCCTCTCCCCCGGAGAGGGGCCGGGGGTGAGGCTAAGCGAAAGTCCTATCCTGTTATACCGTATTTCAATAGTTCATTCCATGAAATTCGTTGGTATCTTATTGATTACCTGTACGTTACTTCAGTCTGGGACGACGCATTCAACCGGCGAAACGAAGCCTGGCCGTTGGCAATCCCGCAACGAGGACTGGCCTACCTACGGCGGCAATAAAGCGGGGAATCGCTACTCGTCCCTGACCCAAATCAATACAAAAACCGTCAAAAACCTGCAACTGGCCTGGAGTTTCGACACGGGCGAGAACAACAACCCCGACGAACGGGGCATGGATATTCAGTGCCAGCCGATTGTGGTCAGGGGAATCCTCTACGGAACCACGCCCCGGATGAAACTCTTTGCGGTCGATGCCGCCACGGGCCGTCAACTCTGGAAATTCGACCCCTTTGCCGATCCCGAAAAGAAACCCCGGTTTCATCCGGTTCGCGGCGTGGTTTATTGGGAAGATGGCGACGATAGACGAGTGCTGTACTCGGTTGGCTCCTTTTTGTACGCCCTCAATGCATCGACCGGCGAGCCAATCGGGAGCTTCGGAAAAAACGGCGCGGTGGATTTGCACGAAGGACTCGGCGACAAAAAAACCATTGGCCACGACGTGGCTGACCTGTCCATCCGCGTCACGACGCCCGGCGTGATTTACAACGATTTACTGATTACGGGGTCCAGTGTTTCGGAAGGCGGTGATGCGCCTCCGGGCTACATTCGGGCCTTCAACGTGCGCACCGGCAAGCTGGCCTGGGTATTCCGAACCATCCCGCTGCCGGGCGAGTACGGGTACGAAACCTGGTCGAAAGACGCGTATAAAAAGTTGGGTGGGGCCAATTGCTGGGCCGGGATGGTTGTCGACGAAAAACGGGGCATCGTGTACGCCGGTACCGGTGCGCCTTCCGTTGATTTTTACGGCGGTGCGCGTAAGGGTCAGAATCTGTTCGCCAATTGTGTGATTGCGTTAAACGCCAAAACCGGTAAGCGTGTCTGGCATTTCCAAACCGTCCATCACGACCTCTGGGACCGCGACCTGCCCTGCCCGCCCAACCTGATCACCGTCAAACACCAGGGCCGGATGGTCGACGCCGTCGCCCAGGCCACCAAAGATGGCTACGTGTTTGTCTTCGACCGGGATACCGGCAAACCCCTGTTTCCGGTTCGGGAGGTACCCGTGCCCACGTCACCCGCGTTGCCCGGCGAACAGCCCTGGCCCACGCAACCCGTTCCGACGAAGCCCGCTCCGTTTGTGCGGCAGGAATTGACCGAGTCCGAGATTACAAATCGTAGCCCGGAGGCGCGGGCGTACGTGTTGGAACGGTTTCAAAATAGCCGGTCTGGTAGCAAATATATGCCGCCCAGCGAAGAGGGGACGCTATTTTTTGGCTTCGGCGGCGGGGCCGAATGGGGCGGCAATGCCGCCGATCCCGAGGGTATTTTATACCTGAATGCCAACACGATGTTGTGGTGGCTGAAGATGCGCGACGTCCGAAAACAGACGAACGGCGTAGCCCTGACCAGGGGCGGCAGTCTGTTCAATTCAACGTGTTCGGCCTGTCACGGGTTAAGCGGCAAAAAGGCCCCGGTAGCAAAGAGTGCTCAGGCCTACCCGGACCTGACCGACGTGGGCAAGCGATTGAGCAAGGCCCAGATAAACAGTCTGTTGATGACGGGTCGGGGCCGGATGCCTTCGTTCCAGCACCTGGCCAAAGAAGATCGGGAAGCTATCGTTAATTTTTTGTTGAATCCAAACGCCAAACCCGCCAACACGGCCCCGGCGACTGCTGATATTCACAACCCGGCGGTCCCGAAACCGGCCCCGAAAGGGGACATTTTTCCCTACCAGCCTCCGTATTTAAACAACGGCAACACGCAATTCCGGGATCAGGATAATTACCCGGCCATCAAGCCGCCCTGGGGTACGCTCAACGCCATCGACCTGAATACGGGCGAGTACGTCTGGCAGGTGCCGTTGGGTGAATACCCGGAATTGACCGGGTCTCTCCCGACCCGGTCGGGAGAGACCAAAAAAGGAGTTCCGCCGACGGGTACCGAGAACCACGGCGGGCCGATCGTTACGGCGGGCGGATTGATTTTCATCGCCGCCACGTTCGACGAAAAACTTCGCGCTTTTGACAAAAAAACCGGGAAAATCGTGTGGGAATACAAGCTGCCCGCCGGGGGGTTCGCCACGCCCATCACGTACATGGTCGGGGGCCGGCAGTACATCGCCATCGCCGCCGGGGGTACCCGCTACGGGTTGAAACCGGGCGGTTCGTACGTCGCTTTTGCCCTACCCGTGGCAACCAAGGCGGATTGATTGCACTATTTCTCCAAACTCCCAACCCTGTGACCATCAAAAATTACCGCTGGATTATCGTGTTGTTGTTGTTTACGGCGACCACCATCAATTACCTCGACCGGCAGATTATCGGGTTATTGAAACCGATCCTGGAGATTGAATTTAGTTGGACCGAAACCGATTTTGCCCGCATCGTTATCGCCTTCACGGCCGCTTACGCCGTCGGCCTGTTGGTTTTTGGTTGGTTCATTGATAAAGTAGGCACCAAAGTGGGCTATTCAGTTACGATTATCTGGTGGAGCGTGGCCGGTATGCTTCACGCATTCGCCCGGAGTGCGTTTGGTTTTGGTGTGGCCCGGGTTGGTTTAGGATTGGGCGAAGCGGGCAATTATCCCGCAGCGGTGAAGACGGTGGCCGAGTGGTTTCCGCAAAAAGAGCGGGGCCTGGCGACGGGCCTTTTCAACGCCGGTACCAGCATTGGCGTCGTGGTAGCCCTATTCCTGGCTCCCTGGATATTGGCCAATTATGGCTGGCAGGAAGTCTTCCTGATCACTGGCGCGTTGGGGTTTGTCTGGTTAATCTTTTGGTTAATTTTCTATGAAATCCCCGCTAAACAGAAACGCTTATCCGCCCAGGAATACGCGTACATCGTCGGCGGGCAGGAGCCTGAAACGGAGCGTAAAGTCGCGGTAAAGTGGCTCAAACTTTTCACTCTACCCCAAACCTGGGCGCTCATTGTCGGCAAAGGCCTGATCGACCCCATTTACTGGTTTTTCCTGTTCTGGTTGCCTTCTTATTTCTCCTCTATTTTTAAGCTGGACCTGAGAAAACCAAGCCCGGAGTTGATGATTATCTACGCCGCCACCACCCTGGGCAGTATTGGCGGGGGCTACTTGTCGTCCTGGTTGATCAAACGGGGCTGGCCCACGCTGAAAGCCCGAAAAACGGTGCTGATCGTGTTTGCCGGGTTGGAAGTGTCCATTATTCTGGCCCAATTCGCGACTGACGTTTGGGTGGCTGTTGGCCTGATTAGTCTGGCCGTGGCCGTGCATCAGGCTTGGGCCACGAACGTCTTTACCCTGGCTTCCGATTTGTTTCCCAAGCAGGCGGTTAGTTCAGCCGTGGGCATTGCGGGCATGGCTGGGGCCGTTGGGGGCATCTTTTTTCCCATGTTGGTCGGGAGCCTGCTGGATACCTACAAAGCAGCGGGCAATCTGGCGGGGGGGTACAACGTGCTGTTCACGATCTGCGGATTCACGTATTTAATCGCCTGGATAATTATTCATTTACTGACCAGAAAACCCAAGGTAGTCGATATTGCGCAGCTCGTCTGACCCCGAGGAAGGGGGAATCCATAGCGGCAGAGTCGGTTTGACCAACATTTAAGTAGTCGTTACTTGAACTGGTCAGAACGGTTATTACACCGCGCGGCGGTGTAATAACCTCTTAAACTAATACAATTTCGCTGCGCACAGGCTTGACAATATTGGCACCTTTTCGCTGCCCGTCGGCCGGTTGATCCGTAAAGCGAATAAAACTCACTCCTCCAGGGGATGCTGTCGGAGCAGGGTTTCGGAGGAATAGAAACCAGTTTGGTTTTTTGTGGCAGCGCGTACTTCTTTTACCTTGTTGGGCGTGATGGCGGGGGCCTTGTTGCCAAATGAATTCCGCACGTAGGTCAGTACCGCCGCTACTTCATCGTCGTTGAGCATGGCGCCGAAGGGCGTCATGGGTACCTGGCCGGGATATTTATGACCAAGTACGTCGATGGGACCGAGCATTCCGTTCAAGACCAGTTTAATCAGGCGTTCCTCGTTGCCCTCCACCCATTTGGTTCCGATAAGTGGCGGAAAGCCCGATGCCGGCAGCCCTTTGCCGTCGGGCTGATGGCAGGTGGTACAATACCCTTCGCGGGCGTAAATCGATTTTCCCTGGACAAAAAGAACCCGTTCAGTTCCTTGAAGATCGGTTTTAACGATTGCTGCTTTTTTGTTTTTCACCGCTTCGCCGTTGAGGTGCGCCAGGGCGGTTTCGTAAGCAGGCACCATCCAATCGTCGAGTGGCTTTTTTCCGGCTTCAATCACGATAGGAAGGCCCTTTTCCTTCTCCAGCCAGGAGGCGGCCACGAGCGCTTCGAGGCGCACCCGGCCGTGCTCATCCCGGGCGGCCTGCATCAGTAAATCTGACTGATCGGCAACCTGATGCCCCGTGTACCGCAGCACCCGCACGGCCGCCGCCCTGGCCCGGTAATCGCTGGCCTGAAGTAACCGACGAAGTAGGGATTGGTCCACTTTATTCAGCCCCCAACTTACCCACAAGGCTTCGAGCAGGTGGTGTTCGTAGCGGGCATCCTGCTGATCGAGCCGGGTAACCCAGGGCTTCAAACGGGCCAAAACCTTTTTGGCGTCACGCCCCCGGAGTTCGCGACGGGTGCGGTAGCGGGTCCGGTATTCGGGCAGTTTGAGGTTATCCAACAGGGTACGGATGCTGGCCCCAGCCACGTTGGCGGGTTTCACCAGGGGCCGGGCTGGATACGTGATGCGATAAATCCGCCCGTGTACGTGATCGCGAAGTGGATCCCGGGCGTTGTGCTGCATATGCCCGATGAGGATGTTGTGCCAGTCGGCCAGGTAAAGCGAGCCGTCCGGGGCAAACTCCATGTCGACCGGACGGAAGTTTTTGTCGTCCGACTGGACCAGGTCCTGCCGGTGTTTACTCGCATAGCCGGTCGTATCATCCGTCAGGGTATGTTGTTTGGTGCCCAAAAAGCCAATCGTGTTGTTGATCAGAAAGTCACCCTGCACCTCATCGGGAAAGTGCCGACTCGACACAAACTCCAGGCCGGAAGTAGGCCGTACCCGGTGCGCTTCTTCAATCAGGTTCCTTGATTTATCGGTGGATACGCCGTACCGGGGCTTCACCGAGCCGGGCATCATCCAACGAACATCCGGGCTGGAAGTTTCGGCAAAGAAATTCTGCCCCCAGTCATCGAAGGCAATGCCCCAGGGGTTGGGAATGGCCAGTTGGGCGGTTCGTTCCAGGTGACGCCGGGCCGGGTTGTAGCGGTAAAAACCCCCGTTAGTCGCCCGAACCGGCCCGTACGGAGTTTCCACGTTGGTGCGTAAAAAAACGCCCTCTCCCATGTAAATGGCCCCCGACGGATCAGCACAAAACGCGTGGATAGCGTGGTGCGTGTCGTGATCATCAAAACCACTCAATAGGATTTCCTTCGTGTCTGCCTTGTCATCGCCGTTGGTGTCGGTGTAGCGCATCAGGTTGGTACCCTGCGAAATATACACGCCTTCGGGGGCGATCTCAAAACCAACCGGTAGGTGCAAGCCCTCGGCAAACGTGGTTTGTTTGTCGGCTTTGCCATCCCCATCGGTATCTTCGAGGATGATGATTTTATCGTTGGGCCGCTGATTGCCCGGCTTGTAGTGGGGGTAGCTGGGCATGGTCGCCACCCAGAGACGGCCCTGGTTATCGAAGGCGATCTGGGAGGGCTTTGCCAAATCGGCGAACTCTTTTTCGGAAGCGAAGAGTTCGATTTTATAACCGGGGGCCACGTGCAGTTTATCGACCGCATCTTGTCCGTAGAGGTACGCCAGGCTGCCATTTTTCTCCGGATTATAATTGGTTGCTACCGGCGGTAACGGCACGGTCTTTTCATCGGCGAGGGCAAGATCCATCGTTTCGCCCCTCACTGCCCACCAAATGGCCTCATCGCGGATCGCGGTCATTTCCCGGATTTTAGCCAGTTCGGCGGGATAATTATCCGGGCCGAAGGGATTGTAGCGACGGCCATACACGTGAACGCCATTGGGGATTTTGAAATCATTGTGCCACATCCAGTTTTTCTCCAACACGGCGGCCCGGATCAATGCCCGGTGTGCCTCGGCCTTCGGGGCTGATTTGCCAAAAACGCCATCGGCGAGCAGGGTAGAAAACTGCACGTAACCCGCCTCGGTCAGTTGGGCACCATCGATGGTGAGTGGTTCAGGACTGGCCTCGAACCAGCTTTTGGTGGGCGAGTAGGCATTGACAAAGTGGACTTGATTTTTAAGGGCTACTTCCTTCATGGCCTCCGAATACAGGGCCAGGTTTATGTTTTCGAGTTTCCCATCGGGAAGGTCAAATTTCCCGGAAAGATCCTGGAAGGCGATAGGCGACACAATCGCCAGTTGGGGAGGCGATGCGCCATTGTATTTCTGACTGAGCGTGTGCTTGATAAAGGCATCCAACTCGGCTTTGTAGTTTTCGAGTCCCTGTTGGCCCGAAAACGATTCGTTGTACCCAAAAAAGGCGATGATTACGTCGGCTCCAAGCCGGGTAAGCCACTGATCTTCGGTTTCAAAATGGCCTTCACTACCCGAGCCAAGCCAATAGTCGATCGTTTGATAAATCCCCAGCGTATCGGAAATACTCACGAGGTGAGCCTGGAATTTTTCAGCGCCGGGAAACGCCCAGGGGGACACCCGACCCGAATGGGGCCGGAATCCGGGCGTGTTTCCTCCATCACACATATTCCGGATGTAGAGCAAACTGTCGGGGTATCGAAGGTGCATTTCGGTTTCAAAATGGCCGTAATTCATCATCCGTGAACCAAGATTATTGCCAATCAGGACGATACGGGAACCCTTGTTGATTTTTAAGGTCGTAGACGTGGGTGGAGTAAACTGAAACGCACTCAAAACAATGACAATGACGCCGAGCGTTTTAAGTAGCACACTCAAGTTCTTTTTTAAACTTAATCTCATTTGTGTAAGTAGGTTAGAGGCAATAAGTTAGAGGCTGTAGGCTATGAACTTTAGGCTGAATAAAAGTCAGGATACGGGATAGTATTTCTTTTAACTGGATGGGTTTAACCGTCTAAAGCTGATAGCCCACAGCAGCATTCCTTTCACATTCCTCGGTAAGGTACATTGATGGCTACTTTGCCTTTCCACTTATCCAGAACCGGTTTGTTCAATGTCCAATGAATAGCATTGACCACCAATCGTTGAAAAGACTCGACCTTGAAATCTTCGGGATGACCCAGCGTCGTGAAGAATGATTTTCCGCCCCATTGGTTTTTCCAAGTCCAGGCGACGGGATTAGCAATGGCTTCTTTGTCAGGATTTACGGATTTACCCATGAGTAGCCAGGTCGTGCCCTTGGCCGGATAGTCAGGGAGAACCCGGTAGAGCCAGGACGACATATGAAAACTGGGGTCGATGCCCGTCAGAATGGGGTTCTTTGCTGCTTCTGGGATGACCGTCACATCCGTGGTGCTCCGGTGGCCATAGTGCGTGTGCTTGGCTGCCCCACCCCAGCCCGGCGGACTCCCGAAGGCAAATTCCCCAAAAGCATTCCACTTTTCCAACTCGTGCCCCTTGGGATAGTTGAAGGCGTGGGTACTGGTGCGGAAGCCCACGACCGGCTTGCCGGATTTCAGGTATTCGTCAATGTAGGCCACTTGCCCGGCGGGCAAACGTCGCCAGCGGAGGAAAAACACCGCCAGATCCGCTTCTTTCAAGGCTTCCAGGCCCGGAATGTTTTCTTCGGCGTTCTGATCCGGATCGGCTTTCAACACCCTGACCCGCAGGCCATACTTCTTTTCCAACTCCTGAGCCAGCAGCGGCATGGTCGCTTCACTGCTGTATTCATGGTCGCCGGTGACAAAGACGACGAGTGGTTTTTTAGGGATGTTTTGGGCGAAACCTTCGCCGGTGAAGGAAAGAATTGCGGCCAGGATAAATAGGCGGAATACAACGGCCAATGGGTTCGTCATGCGGTGGAGGAGTTAGATTTATCCCCTAAATTTAGATAAATCGAGCTTGAAGAGACAAGAGAAATCAACTGTTTCTCAGATATTATTGTAAAATAACGTTGCCATAAAGTAAAAATTGACAAAATACAGTGCCACGGGCGTTGGTTCAACCCCGGGTTGAGCGGGATTGATGATTCCGTGGTCGGACTCACCCGGGCGATGGAGGGCTGCGGTAACCTCGTTCTTCAACTTCTGCCGGGCTTGTCTGCCCGCACAAACAAACATTTTGTTGCAATACCCGGCCCGATCATTAATTCGGTCGGTCCGAGAAACGGTTCTTCACGCAACAGTGAGCATAATTAACTAATTTTATACTGAGAATCGGCATTGTAGCAAAATATAGTTTAATAAAT
>JAJAZB010000373.1 GCA_026785975.1 Cytophagaceae bacterium
CGGCTGCCTTTCTGTCCACTATATTCAAAGTTTAAAATCCTTCTTCTTCATGTGGCTCAAAAGTTTTTCAGGTATTGGTCTGCAATTACAATTATTTTATGCTACAAATGCCATTTTACTCGTTCTTTAAACGAAGCGTTTTTCGGCATTACATCTTGTGAATGCCATTCTTTATTGAGTTTCATATGCTATTGTTTAAATTCTGAAACATTGTATTCAACCTCTTTCAAATTAAATTTTCCGTAAACAAATTTTCCATCAGGGTAATGCCAGATAGTTTCGCCATACGTCATAATGTTTGTACCGTTTATATTTTTATAATTACTCACAGGTGTAGAAAATGGATAATGATTTACATCTCTGTCGTTGGAAATAAAATCAATCAATTGCCCTTTTTCATTAAAATATAAAATGGCAGATATTGTAATACTATGATTTGTAAAAGTGGCTTTTGCCGAATTGCTGTCAATAGCTTGCCAAGTAATTCGTTTGTCAATTAATGTAGCAGGAGCCATCAAACACATGTCATTAAAAAGGGTTACGGTTTCTGCTTGGTCCATATCTTTTCCTGCTTTTTTTACAACAGGGAAAAATCCAAAAAGTCTTATATCCATTAAAGCAGTTGCATTGCTGTATTTGTGATAACCCGGAACGGAAAAGCCTTTCATTTTTGCCTTCATAAAAAACAGGCGCGTGGGTTCGTCAAAAGAATTATATTGTTCGCAAGTAAAGGGGAAAAAATCTTTTCCTTTTTCTCTCATTTGTCCTTCAAATACAATCCGCATATTTTTTGGTTTGGGCTTGTTTACCACACCTGAATATTTTAGGTAGCGCTGCACAGGCTCTGGTAACGGAAGTAAATCTGGTTCAAGAAGTAAATCTGTTGTCAACATATCAGTGCGTTGCAGATTTTCTTTTACATCTTTTTGATAGCTTTTTTCAAAACGATAGCTTCCATAATTTAATATTATGGCAACAAGAATAATGATGTTGGCTATAGTTCCAAATTTTGCATCGTTCCAAGCAGTAAAAATTAGTATTTGTGAAATGATGACTGCTATTATTCCAATTATCCACCATTCTTCTTTTTTTAAGAAAAATAAAATGGATGATGATAGGAATAACAAAAATGCTGTCAGCCAAAGAACGCCCAATGGTTTAGAAATTTCTTTGGATAGTTGAGAGATAGCCCCAAAGTCAAATGCTTTTGCAAAACCCAACAAGTGAATTAGTCCGTGAAGGACTATTATTATCAAAAAAAGTATTCTCATAGTCATTTAGTTTTATCCCTTCGTAGGGAGTGTCATTTAAGGTTGCCTATAACATCTGTGCTTACGAAACTCTCCGTCTTTTTGGGCAAAGTTTCGTCAATTTCCACTGTGTCGGTAGCTCCGTTGCCCTCAAACGGGAGTAGTGCTGGTCTGATTAGCGGGTGCAATAAACTACTTGTGGCTAAATATCCAAGCTGTCCAGCGGACTTTTTATCTGATCGAACCCCTTAGTGGTCAGGTGCGTATAGATTTCGGTGGTCTTGCTGCTTTCGTGACCTAATAAAAGCTGAATGTAACGGAGGTCGGTGCCGTTTTCGAGTAGGTGGGTGGCAAACGAGTGCCGTAGCGTATGTACCGTTACGTGCTTCTTGATGCCCGCTTGCTCACAGGCCCGTTTCAGTATCAACTGAATACTTTTTGCCGAGTAAGTCGGGCTATCCTGCCCCTCAAATAGGTAATTTACAGGTTTGTATTCTTGGTAATATTCGCGCAGCAGGAGCAGGGCTTTTTGCGACAGGAGCGTATAACGATCTTTTTTACCCTTCGACTGCTCGATCCTTATTTGCATTCTCTTTGAGTCTATGTCCTTGATTTTCAAGTTTATAGCTTCACTGATGCGCAGGCCCGCCGAATAAATCAGCATCAATACCGTGCGGTGTTTGAGGTTTTTGAGCTGGGCAAAGATGCGGGTGATTTCGTCGCTGTTTAACACAACAGGTAGCTGACGCTCTTTGGCGGGTCCCCCGACTGGCGCAAGTTTAGCGAAGCGTAACTTGTGCCTGCTTTTCTTGGTAGTTTGCAATTGCCTCGTGCCCATGTTGTTAGATGTCTTTTTACTCGGTCTGTGGCACACAGGCCGAAATGAATCAACAACAACTGCTCATGGGTCTCGCAAAACGAAAGTGACAACTCGCGTAAACCCAGCCCAAACAGGCCAGGTTTACGCAAGTCATACCTCAACTAAACAGTCTTAAAAAACTTCTCTTCCTGCTCCGCGAAGGGCTGATTCCGCAAGCGTTTTCCCGTGGCCTTGAAGATGGCATTGGCCGCAGCAGCGGCGGCGGGTGGTAAGGCGGGTTCGCCCAGGCCGGTGGGGTCGATGCCGTTGTCGACAAAATGCACCTCGATTTCGGGGACTTCGTTGATGCGAATCAGCCGGTAGGTGTTGTAGTTTTTCTGGTCGGGTGCCCCGTTTTTAAACGTCAGATTGCCGTACATGGCGTGGCCCAATCCATCCACGATACCCCCCATCATTTGCTGGCGCGCACCGCTTTGGTTAATCACCACGCCGCAGTCGCCCGCTGCGTAGATTTTCTTCAATACGGGTTTGCCTTTCTGCATCACCACTTCACCGACCTGCGCCACGTATGACCGGTGCGAAAAATACACGCTGAAACCCTGCGAAACGGGGCGCCCGTCCGCACCCTTCTTCTTGCCCCAGCCCGATTTTTCGGCGGCTAACTCGATGACCGCTTTCATCCGGTCGATGTCGTATTTAATGGCCCCGACGGGTGTTTTCTTCGCCTTGTCGAGCATCTCCAACCGGAACTGTACGGGGTCTTTTCCGGCGGCTTGCGCCACTTCGTCCAGGAACGACTGCTCGGCAAAAGCCAGGAAATTAGTGATCGGTGCCCGCCAGGCCCCCGTCGTAATGGGCGATTTATGCTCGACCGAATCAATCAGCAGGTTGTCGACGGCCCCCGAGGGGAAATTATCCTCGCGCGTGGGGTTTCCGGCGTTCATACCGACGCCCCGGAGTTTGTAGCCAATCACGTTGTTTTGGGCGTCGAGCGCGGCCTCGAACCGGTAGCGCACCGCCGGGCGGTAGCTGCCGCCCGTCGTGTCGTCTTCGCGGGTCCAGATGAGTTTCACGGGGGCTTTCACCAGATTCGACACTTCCACGGCTTCGAGCACGTAATCCGCCTTGAGTCGCCGCCCGAAGCCGCCGCCCATGCGGGTCATTTCAACGGTTACTTTGTCGGGTGAAATTCCCAGGAGTTTGGCCGTTTCGTTGCGGGCCAGTTCGGGCGTCTGCGTCGGGCCAACCAACTCGACGCCGTCAGCCCGGACGTGGGCGAAAAAGTTCATCGGCTCCAGCGGGCTGTGCGGTAAAAACGGGCATTGGTATTCGGCCTTGACGACCTTCGCCGCGTTTTTAAAAGCCGCTTCCACGTCGCCATCTTTCCGGCGAACGGTCGCGTTGGGGCTTTCCATCAACTCGGTAAACAGGCGGTTATGGTCGGCGGTACTTTCCAGTTCAGCCTCTTTTTCGTATTCGATTTTCAGCGCGTCCTTGGCTTTTTTCACCTGCCAGGTGGATTTACCCACGACGGCCACATTGTTTTTGAACGTCACCACGTCGATGATTCCCGGCATTGCTTTCGCCGCCGCTGAATCCACCGATTTGAGTTTCAGACCAAACGCCGCCGGACGCTGCACCATTGCGAAGAGCATTCCCTCCCGGTAAAAATCCATCCCGAACAGCGGCTTACCCGTGATAATACCTTGATTGTCCACGTTTTTAATCGACTGCCCAATAATTTTGAAATCCTTGCGGTCTTTCAGCTTGACGTCGGTCGGAACGGGAAGTTTAGCGGCTTCGGTGGCCAGCTCGCCGTACGTGAGTTTGCGCCCCGTGGCCGCGTGTAGCACCACGCCTTTGGCGGTCGTCAGTTCGCCCGCCGGTACGCTCCAGCGCTGGGCGGCGGCTTCCACC
>JAJAZB010000374.1 GCA_026785975.1 Cytophagaceae bacterium
GGTAAACCAATTACCCGGTAATTTTTAATGTAAATTCCCCAAAAACCCGGCTAAAATTTCTGGTTTGTGGGGGGGCCTAAAAACCTGTCGCATTTTCGCTCCCCCTCCCCCGCGCCCCCCCTCGGGGGGGGGGGGCCCGGGACGGTCCGCCGCGCGGGTGAGGCTAAACGAAAGTCCTAAAGTTATTTCGCCGCCACCACAAACCTGAATTTATCCGAGGTTTTAGGGGAAATTACCTTGAAATTGACCCGGTAAATGGTATCCCCCCACTTGGTCAGAATACCCTTGTCTTCCATCGCTTCCAACTTCACTTTCTCGACCGAGGCCTGCATTTTTTTGGCGTCGTACCTGACCACGAAATCCCGGGCCGTTCCTTTTTTGGGGCTGTAGTGAATCAACAACTCACCGGGATTTTTGACTTCCGCCGGGTAGCTGGTCATCAGGTGCTGCGTCAACTCGTCCGCCTTTTTGAGATTGATCACTTCGTCAATTTGCACGTTCTTCCCCCGGTTCAGGCGGATGGTGCGTTGCCAACTGGTGATGCCCGCTTCTTCGGGGTAGGATTTGGAAATATCCAGTGCGAATTGGGCCGATGCATCGTCTTTTTTGTACGTGACATTCGAGGCTTTAAACTGGGGGCCGGGCGGCTGGGTTTTGCCGTTGACGGTGGGCAGGTTGTGGTAATCCGAGCAATTGTACCAAATGTCGTAGCGCTTGCTGCTGAAGGTTTTACGCGTGTACGTCCCCCGCCCAACGTCGATCAGCAGCGGTTGCCCATCGTAGTACACGACGTAATTGCCGATGTCGTTGTGGTTGTGACTTTCATCGTTGTTTCCCCCTTTGGCGGCGACGTAAAAGCCCTTCGTCGACCCCTGCTGATCGCGGGCGGCAAACACCTCCAGGTCGGGAAGCCAAACGTCTTTGGGGAGCGGCAGCCCCTGGGCGGCTTTCTGGTACTCGTCCTGCATGAACAACGCGAAGAAATTTCGGAAAAAGTGGTATCTGCTGATGGCACCGTCCTCGGGCTGGCGGTAGAACGCGCCGAAGCCCATCATGTCGGCATCGTTGATGGCCTTCCCGAACCGGTAAATCATGTTGGCCGCCATTTTGGGTTGGGGGTCGGCGTCGGCAAAGTTGAGAAAGTAGTCCTCGCCAATCTGGGCACGGTAGATGAACCTGCCCATATTTTTGAATTTCTCATCGGCGTAAACGTACTGAAACGCGTCGTTGCTGGCCAGATTGAGCAGCGAAATATTGTCGTACAACGACGCGGCGGCGGCTCCCCAGTAACTAGGACCCTCGTCGCAACCCCCGTCCTGGGGGTGCGGATTGAGGTATTCATCGAGTACGCCCAACGCTTTGTGAACCGACACCGCCCGTTTTTGGTCGTCTTTTTCCAACAGCAATACCGAGTTGATCCAGTTGGAACAGATCCAGGGATTCCAGTTGTTGGGCCGACGACCGGCGGCATTGGTACCCATCCAGCCGTGACGTTGATTCAATAAAGGTTGGAAAACTCGTTGGTTCGTTTCGTTGTAAATCCGCTTGCGAATCTGCGGTGAAACGGCATCGAGTTTAGCCCCCAGGTAATAATCGACCCAGGCCAGAAGCGTCGCCGTTTCGGCGGCAAACAAGTCGACGAAGGGCCGGGAAACATCCATCAAGCCAGAATATTCCTGCGATTGGGGCAGGTGAGCGGGTACGCCCCAAAACGATTCTTCACAGATCGACCACACGCCATTGATAATCTGATCGACAAAGCGGCCCTTGTTCTCGTGAATTTCGGCCAGCAGCATCGTGCCGACGGCATCGCGCTTCTTATAACTCATGGCCTGGTACTCGTCGCGGTCACCGGTTCGGGCAATCAACAGCGACTTGGTGGCGGGAATGGACGGCCATTCGTAAGCCAGAAAAGCCTCCGCTTTCCCGACGTACGATTGCATCATTTTCTGATCGGCTTTGGCCCAACCGGCCCGGTCATCGAGTTTGGGGAAGGGCGTCCAGGCTGCTTGCGCAACCAGAACCTTTCTTAACTCCTCCGGTGAATATTTTCCGCTTAATATATTCTGAGCGGACGAGGGCTGGCAAAACAGAACTGTCAAAAACAGGTAGAGGTAGGGTTTCATGTGAATTTATTAAAGGTTGTATTTCAGGTTTAGTCGCTCGACGGGTTACCTATTTGTTCCAAAAAATACCGTAGCGTCCCGTTACCAGCCGGGATTCTGCTTCAGGTTTTTTGGGGCTTTGATGAGTTCGGTTTGCGGGAAGGGAAAGCGGTACATAGTCTCAGTAAACACCCGGTTTTCCACCTGAAACCGGGCGTAACTGAACGTGGTACCCGTCCGGGTGACGCGCATCCCCGTAACGGGACGGTTGAACAACGCTTCCCCTTTTTTCCAGCGACGCACGTCGAAGAAGCGGTGGTCTTCAAAGCAAAGTTCCACCTGCCGTTCCCGCTGGATGCGCTCCCGCATCTGGTCTTTCGTCAACCCGGCGGGTAGGGCGGGCATCCCCACCCTGGCCCGGATCAGGTTGACGTTGGCGTACACGTCGGCCACGGGTCCCTGGGCTTCGTTGAGGGCTTCGGCGTAGTTGAGCAGCACTTCGGCGTAGCGAAACAGCACCCAGGGCCGCCGCACGTTGATGGCCGTCCCCACGCCCCAGAAGGCCCCTTCGACCAGAAATTTGCGCAGGTAGTAGCCCGTTTTGGTGTTGTTGACGTTGATGGGCACGTTGTCTTTTCCGCCCTCGAAGGCTTCCACAGGCTTGGCCTTGAACGTCACGTTGTTGACCAGAATGAACATCGCCAGGCGCGGATCGCGGTCGGTGTAGGGGGCTTGCGGGTTGTAACCCGACGTGGGGTCGGTGATGGGTTTGCCGTTGGGCCTCATGTCGAAGGCATCGACCAGTTCCTGGGTGGGGTTGGTGCGGCCCAACGCCCCATCGTAGCTGATGGGCGCATTGTTCCGTTCGAGGGTGTTGTTGTTGTCGGTCTGGGAAGCAAAGATCACCTCGGCGTTGTAGGCCTGGCTTCCATAGTTCCAGAGGCTGGGCAATTGGGCCTGCGTCAGCAGCGAATGCTTTTTGAGGTCGATAAGTACTTTGGCGGCATCGGCGGCTTTTTGCCACTTCGTCGCGTCGCCGCCGGGGTTGTTGAGCGGGCTGGCGGCGTAGAGAAGCGTCCGGGCTTTGAGGGCCAGGGCGGCCGTTTGGGTGGCGCGGCCTTTATCGCCCGCCGCCAGGTCGCCGAGGGACGGGCTGAGCGCGACCGCCGCCGAATCGCAGTCTTTGGCGATTTGTTCTACCACCTGTTCCAGGGTATTCTGGGGCAGGTCGAGTTGGTCATCGAGGGTAAACGAGCGCGTGGCCAGCACGATAGGGCCGTAGCGTTTCATCAATTCGAAGTGGTACAATGCCCGCAGGAAAAACGCCTCGCCCCGGAGTTTTGGGATGTCAGAAGCGGGCGTGACGTTGCTTCCCAGTGAGTTTTCCAGGAAGATATTGGCCCGGCGGAGGAAGTTGTACATATTCGTGTACTGGTCGTCGATGGTGCGCAACGAACCCCAGGTGCCATTGTTGAAGATGTTGATGCTCGAACTCAGGTTGGAGTTTACCGCTTCGTCGCTGGCCTGGGCGAGCATGGAGCCGTTACCATCGAGGTTGTAGCGGTTGAGGATGCCGAAGTACACGTTGCTGAGAAAACCCCGGGTGTTGCGGTCCGAACGCCAGATGTCGGCCTCGTCGCGGATGTTGCCGTCGGTGTAGTCAAAATCGAGGTAGTCTTTTTTACAAGCCACCAACGCGACCGCGAAGGCCAGGGCGAGGAGGAGTCGGTTCGTTTTTTTCATGGAAACTGATTTTAAGTAGGGCTATTCAGTGATTCGGTTTTGACTGTTCATCCCGACTTTCGGTAGTAAAATAGTGATAATCAAACCAATAACTCAGTAACCCAATAACTATTTTTGGTATCAGAAAGAAGTCCGCAAGCCCAGGTAAATCGTTTTCACGTAGGGGTACGAACTGCCCCGGCCAGCCCCTGGTATTTCGGGATCCACGTCGAGGCCGAGGCTGTCGAATGAAATCAAATTGAATCCGCCCATGTAAAGCCGGGCGTTTTTCAAGCGGTATTTACCCAGCAGCGTCGTGGGCAGCGACACGCCGAGTTCCACGTTTTTCAGGCGCAGGTAATTGCCCGAGACCAGCCAGAAATCCGACCCGGCGGTGTTGTTAGCCCGGTCGGAAATACCCAGGCGGGGGTACTGGGCCGTGGCCGCGTTGGCCGGAGTCCAGCGGCGCAGGCTTTCGTCATTGAGGGCCGAAGGCCCGGCGTTGACCAGCCCCTGCACGTCGAGGGTGCGGCCCCTGAGTCCCTGGAAGTGGACCGTCAGGTCCAATCGCTTGTAGGCCAGCACGGTGCCGAAGCCGAAGTAGGCTTTGGGCAGATCGCTCTGGTTGATGCGTACCCGGTCAAGGTTGTCGATGACCCCGTCGGGCGCGCCGTTTACGCCACCCACGTCCTGGTAACGAATGTCGCCGGGCACCACCTTTCCGGAGAGAATCTGCCGGGGGCTGGCGTCGATTTCGGCCTGGGTCTGAAAAATACCGTTCGATAGAAAAACCAAGCGGCTACCCACCACCCGGCCAATCGTGCGCTGGTACTCGGGCAACCCATCCTGACCGTTTTCGGCCCGGATGCGGTCGTCGGTCACGGTAACGTTGCCGTAGAGTGACACGCGCACCGGCCCAATCTGACGGTCGTATTGGAGGGCCGCTTCCAGGCCCTTGCTTTCAACCTCGCCCGCATTGACCGTGAGCGTTTGGCCGAGTACGCCGGGAATGGCCGACGCGGTCAGGATTCCCGTGCGGCTGCCCCGAAATACGTCCACCGAAGCCGAAAGCGTTTGGTTGAAGAGTTTGAAATCAAGACCCGCGTTCAGCGTCGTCAGGGTTTCCCAGGTGATGTCGGGGTTGTCGATGGACACTTAGTTGGCAACCGGGGTTGCCGAAAAACCCGTCCCGAAGGCGTAGCCCCCGCCGCCCGTGTTGCGCGAGAAAAACCGCTCAAAGGGAAACCGCGACCCACCGATGTCGCTACTGCCCGCCTGGCCGTAGGAGGCCCGGAGTTTGAGGTAGCTCAGAACCGGGTTGGGCTTCAGGAAGGCTTCGTCGGAGAGAACCCAGCCCGCCGTAACCGCCGGGAAAAAGCCGTAGCGGTGGCCGGGCGCGAAGTTTTCGGAGCCGGAATACCCCCCCACGAAGCCCAGGTAGTAGCGGTCTTTGTACGAATAATCGAGCCGCGAAGCCAGGCCCTGCCCGCGAAAATCGAGTTGGGTCGGCGTCGCACTGACGTGGCGATACCCCTTGACCGAAGCCACAACGTGGTGCCGCCCCAGCGTCCGGTCGTAGTCGAGGCCCGCCCAGCCCTCGTTGCGGCGGAGGCTCCCGGCGAAGGCGGCCGTGCGGTAGCCGAGCGGAGTTTGGTTGCGAAACGTCACCGGCGCGGTGCCCGAGGCGTCGATCACCTGGTAGTCGCGGTTAAGCCCCGACGAGTAATTGCCCTGCACGTCGTAATTGAAGTTAATGTGGGCTGACAAGCCTTTAACCAAAAAATCAAGTTTCTGGCGGACGTTCATCGTGGCCAGCAGTGAGGTGGTGATGGCATCGGTGTAGCCCCGGTCGCGGAGCAGCCCCAGGGGGTTGTTTTGAAAAAGCGAAGAACCTCCGTAGCTCCCGTCGACGTTCTGGATCGGAAACGCGTTGGGCGGCGTGTTGTAAAGCAGGTTCAGCAGGGTACCGGCCTCCGAACCACCAGGCTGGCGACGATTTTCCGACCGTCCGGCGGCGTTCAGGCTGATGGTCAGGTATTTATTAACGTCAAAATCCACGTTTCCCCGGAAGTTGAACCGGTTAAAACTCATGTTGGAATTGAAGTCATTGGTTTTGGTGCCTTTAAACAAACCGTCCTGGTTGAAATACCCCAGCAACACGAAGTAACGAACCGCGTTGCTGCCCCCGTCGGCCGAGAGCACGTAGCGCTGGGCGAGGGAGTTTTTGGCCAAAAAATCGGTGGTGTAAGCATTGTTGGGAAACCGGTAGGGATCAGCACCGGTTTGGTAGGCGCTCAGGGTAGCGGCGTCGTAAATGGGCTGGGAGCCGTCGTTGGCCAGGGCTTCGTTGTAGAGGCTGGCGTAGTCGTAAGAACTGAGGGGCCGGATGACTTTCTCCGGCAGTTGCAAGCCGCCCTGCACGTCGAAATGCAGATTAGATCGGGTGGAATTGCCCTTTTTGGTCGTGACCAGCACCGCGCCGTTGCCGTTGCGCAGCCCGTACCAGGCCAGCGAAGCGGCGTCTTTGAGCACCGTCACGCTTTCCACTTCGTTGATGTCGATGTTGTCGAAATCGCGTTGTACCCCATCGATCAGCACCCGCACGGCACTGGGGCCAAAGGTGGAGCGCCCCCGGATTTGAAACGTGGCCCCGTCGCCGCCGGGCGCGGTGCCCGTTTGCTGGACGTACAAACCGGGGATGAGCCCGGCGAGCGTGGCATTGGCCGAAGCAATTGGAACCTGGGGCAACGTTTCGGTTCTCAGGGTGGTGATGGCGCTGTTGACCTCGCGTTTTTTACGGGTGCCAAACGGGATGATTACCTCGTTGTCTTCACCCGCATCGATCAGGGCGGGCTTCAGGCCAATGCGCAGGTCCTTGTCGGTCGTGATGAGGAAGGTCTGGGATAAATATCCCGCCTTTCGCAGGACG
This sequence comes from Cytophagaceae bacterium, assembly GCA_026785975.1. GTDB lineage: Bacteria > Bacteroidota > Bacteroidia > Cytophagales > Spirosomataceae > JAJAZB01. The sequence continues at coordinate 6,757 of JAJAZB010000374.1, forward strand.
AGTACTTCGTTCATCCCGGCCCGGATTGAAAACCGCCCGGCCTGGTCGGTGGTCACCACGGGCGTGTTGCTTTCCTGCACGGCCACCACGACGCCGGGTAGGGGAGTGTCGTTCTGCCCGGTCACAATCCCCTCAAAAGCCAGTTTGCCGGTTGGCTTTTGCTGGGCGTGGGTTCCGCCCGATACCAACAGGAGCAGGCCAAAAATCAGGGTAATCAATACAGCGTGTTTCATGGGGATTCGGCTGATGGTCAGTGGGGGAAAGGGCACCAGTGGGCGGCTTACCAACCCGGATTTTGTTTCAGGATACCGTTGCTTTTGAAGATTTCGTTGCGGGGAATCGGGTAGCGGTGCATATGGTCTTCAAACACCCGCTGGTACACGGCTGGCAGCGCAACCACCGTGTACTTGAAGCCGGTCGCGGTTCTTTCCACGTCCATGGCGTTGACGGTTTGCGGAACGATCTCCTTGCCTTTCTTCCAGCGCAGGAGGTCCCACCACCGGGCCTCTTCGAAGGCCAGCTCGACCGCCCGTTCGTTCTGAATGCGCCCGCGCATCTGGTCTTTGGTGAGGCCAGTGGGCAACGGGGGCATCCCCGCCCTGGCCCGGATCAGGTTGATGTTCGTGTACACGTCGGCCACGGGTCCCTGGGCTTCGTTGAGGGCTTCGGCGTAATTGAGCAGTACCTCGCCGTAGCGGAAGAACACAAAATTGAGAATGGCCGTCGTCCCCTGCCCACCCCGCACCGATTCGGGCCAGAGTTTGCGCACGTAGTACCGGGTGCGGGTGTAGCTGTTGGAACCGGGCTGGTAATCGACCCCGTAGGTGGCCGGGGTGGTGGCGTTGTTGAGGCCCATGGCCACTTTGCGGCTCTGCCAGGTGGCATCGTTGTAGAGGATGTTGGCGTAAAACCGGGGGTCGCGGTTGGCGTAGGGGTTCTGCGGGCTGTAGCCCGCAGTGGGATCGCTGATGGGCTTGCCGTTACTCATTTCGTACAAATCCACGTGGTTCTGGGTGGGGTTGAGGATGCCCTGCGCCCCCCCGAAACTGGGCGGAATGATAAAGTCGCCCAGCATCCCGCCATTGCCCGTGCGCGCCCCCCGCACTTTAATCAAAATGTACTCGGACGAGGTGGGCTGGTTGAGCAAGGTGGCGTACTGCGGGTGCAGGCTGTACTTGCCCATGTCGATGATGACTTTAGCCGCGTCGGCGGCCTTTTTCCACTTCGCCGCGTCGTTCGAGGGGTTGTTGAGCGGGCTGGCATCCATCAGCAGCAAACGACCCCGCAAGGCCCGGACGGCCCCGACCGTGGCCCGGCCGCTGTTGCCCGCATCCCAGTCGGTGCTGGGCGAGTAGGCCGTACCCCAGGTTTCGGCGGCCAGAATGGTTTCGGCGGCCTGGAGGTCTTTCAGGATAAAGGCCACGGTTTCATCGTAGGTGTTCCGGGGCAGGTCGAGGTTGTCGGCCTGGGTGAGGGGTTTATCCAGCAAAATCACTCCGCCAAAGCGCTTGACGAGTTCGAAGTAGAAAAAAGCCCGCAAAAAAAGTTCCTGCGCTTTAATGAGGGGGCCGTTTTGGACGGCGGTCCAGGCGACGGCATCTACTTTGCTGAGGGTGACGTTGGCATTGCGGATGCCCTGGTACATCCGGGTGTACACGTTGACGATGTCGGTGGAATTGCCGTCCAGAAACTTGCCCTGGTTCATGGTCAGTACCCCGTGCCCGAGGTTAGGATCGGCCAGCACGGCCTCATCGGCAAACTGGCCCGTGGTGCCTTTGTAATTTTGCAACACGCTCAAGCGACCGAAGTCATCGAGCAGGAAGTTGTAGGAGTTGTCGGCAAAGCGCGTGGCCAGCACCGGATCAGTGAAAACGTTTTCCTGGGAAATGGCCACGCCGGGGTCGCGTTGCAGAAAGTCTTTTTTGCAGGAAAAAACCAGCGCAACCGCCAGGAGGAAGCAGGTACTTTTTACGAAGTTCATGGAAGGCGTTCGATTTAAAACTGAACGTTAAGGCCGAGGTTGAGAATCCGGGTTACGGGAATGGCGTTGGCCGGGCCAGCAAAAAATGACCCCGCGACCGCCGTGTTCTGGTTGTTTTCGGGGTCGAGGCCCACGAATTTGGTCCAGGTAAACAGGTTTTGCCCCGAAACGTACACCCGCAGGGTTTCAACGTTTAATTTTTTGGTGAGGGTAGCGGGAAAGGCGTAGCCCACTTCCACATTGCGGAGTTTGACGTAGCTGGCATCCTGCATCAGCACGTCGTTGAACGAGTAGCTCGGTGCCGCCGTAGCCCGGGGCCGGAGGGCGGGCCAGGTGGCCCGATCCGCCGCTTCGGGGGACCAGCGACCGAGCATACTGGTGTAATAATTCCCTCCCGAAAATGTGACGTTCGAGTTGACTTTGGTTACGCCCTGGAAAAGGGCCGAAACCGAGAAACCTTTGTAGCCCAGGTTCGGCTCGAAGCCAAAAACGTTCTGGGGTACGTCGGCGTAGCCAATGGGGGCGCGGTCCTGGTCGTCGAGGATGCCGTCGCCGTTGAGGTCGGCAAATTTAAAATCACCCGGAATAACGGGGCCATTCACGCGGCTGGGAGGGCTGGCGGCGATGTCGTCGAGGCTTTGGTAAAAGCCAAGCACCTGGTAGCCCCGGAACTGGCCGATGGATTGCCCGGCCACTTTCTGGTTTTGGGGCAAATTCACCGGCTCGTCGGCCGTAATCACCCGGTTGCGGGCGTGAGTGTACTGGGCGGTAAAGCCGTAGCGGAAGCTGCCCGCGTTGTTGCGGAAATTGATTTCCAACTCGTAGCCCTTGTTGTAATTCTCGCCGTAGTTGCTCGACGGCAGCGTTTCGCCGTAAATGACCGGGGCCGAATTGTTGCGGGCCAGGAGGATGTCGTAGCGTTTTTCGTCGAAAAGGTCGGCGGTAAGGGTCAGACGGTTTTTGAGAAACGCCGCTTCGAGGCCCACGTTGCGTTTGACCGATTTCTCCCAGGTCACCTCCGGATTTCCCGACCGGCTGTGCCACACCACCGGATAGAGCACGTTGGCGCTGGCCGTGCCGAAAGCGGGCCGGTTGTTGGGGCTGGAGTTGGCACTCGTACCGGGGTTGTTGCCGCCGTTAGCGTATTCATCGAGGTACAAAAACCGGGTGCCGCCCACGTTACCGTACCCGATCAGGCCGTACGAACCGCGTATCTTCAGGTGGTCGAGCCAGGCCACGGTTTTCAGGAAACGCTCTTCGCTGAGGGTCCACCCGGCCGATACGGCGGGAAACAGGCCGTACCGGTTGCTTTTGGGGTAATTTTCCGAGCCGTTGTAGGCCCCGTTGAGTTCAAAGAAATACCGCCCGGCGTAGTTGTAGGTCGCCCTGAGTACCACGCCCTGGTTAGCAAACGGAGCCTGGGCACCCTCGGCATTCCGCAACTCCCGCTGGCCCACGACCACCGCCGAAACGCCGTGTTTGCCAAATGTCCGGGCGTAATTGAGGGCCAGTTGCAGGTTGGTTTTCAGGTAGCCGTTGTTCTGGGAAGCGACCCCGCCCAGCGGATCTTCAAACGAGTTGCGGGCCAGTTCGAGGGTTTTGTTGGTTCGGTTGACGTTGTAGGCGGCGTAGCTCCCGCCCTGCGCCCGGGCGTTGGCGATGTAGGAATCGTACCCGAAGGTGGCTTTGAAGCCCAGCCCTTTGGTGACCCAATCCAGCTTTTGATCGAGCACGAAGACGGTTTCAATCGCATTGTTGTCAAAATCAACGTAGCCGTTGCGCTTCATCACCGCGTAGGGATTGAAGGAATTGACCCCGACCCGGCCAAAGTCTTCGATTTGGTTGAAGGTGTCGTCGAGAAGTTGTTCCTCGGGGGTGCTGGGGTTGGTGTACTGGGGGAAAAACGGCACGGCCCAGGCCGGAATGGCGTACATCCGGGTCATCAGGTATTCCGGTCCACTTTCAAAGCGTTGCCTCAAATCACCCTGACCCCCATTGGCCTGAAACGAGTACCGGTTTTCCCGCCGTCCACTCAGGCGCAGGCTCAGGGTGGTCGTGGAGGTGAGGGAAAAATCGAGGTTGGAGCGGAAGTTGTACCGGGTGTACGAGGGATTGGTCCTGTAGCCCGAAGGCGTTTTAAATTCTTTAAACCCCCCGTCTTCGTAGAGGTACCCCAGCGAAACGAAGTACTTTACCGCCTGGGAGCCGCCCGTAAAATTGAGGTTGTGCTGAGTACGCACCCAACTCGGCTTGGTGACGGCCTTAAACCAGTTGGTGTTGGGGTACAGCAGGGGGTCGCCGGTACCTTCCTTGTAAATGCGGAGGTCTTCCGCTGAAAACAGTTTTTGAAAACTGGCCGGCACCAGGCCGTATTTAATCAGGTTTTCTTCGCCTTCGTTGTGCAGCATGGCGCTGGTGGATCCATCCAGAAATTCGGGCACCTGCGTGTAGTTGACCCGGCCCACGTTGCCCGAGTACGACACGCGGGGTTTGCCGGTTTTGCCGGTTTTGGTGGTCACGATGATGACCCCGTTGGCCCCTTTAATCCCGAACAGGGCGGTGGAGGAGGCATCCTTCAGCACCGAGATGGATTCAATCTCGTTTTGGTCGATGTCGCCGAAGCCCTGGCGCTCCACCCCGTCGACGATGATCAGGGCGGCGGAGTTGGTCGAAGCCCGGCCCCGGATGGAGATGCTCGCCCCGTTGAGGCCGGGGCGACCGCTGAGTTGCTGGGCAAAAAGCCCCGTCACCCGGCCAATGAGCGAATTCGTCGCATCGCTCACGGGCGATTTCAGAATGTCCTGGCTGTTGACGGTGCTGATGGCGGCGGTCTGTTCGCTTTTTTTCTGCGTTCCGTACCCGACCACCACCACCTCATCGAGCGATTTCTCGTCGGTTTGCATGACCACGTCGAGCCGGGTTTGATTGCCGATGTTGATTTCCTGGGGTACATACCCTACATAACTGAACACCAACGTGCTCGGTTCGGAAGGCACGTTAAGTTGGAACAGGCCTTTCCCGTCGGTGACTACCCCGCGCGAGGTGCCTTTCAGCAGGATGCTCACGCCGGGCAACGGCTCCCCTTTTTCATCGGCCACGCGCCCAGGCAACAGGCGGTCGGCCTGGTAGGCAATGGTTTGGTGTTTTAGTTCGGCTTTTTTCCCAACCGGAACGGGGGTCAGTGCCAGGGCGGCCAGCAGGTGGGGTGGTTGACCAGGCCGGGGGGGATTTTGTGCCAGTAACAGGGGGGACTGTCCGACGACCTGCAAGGCAAACAGCCAGGCGGTTATCAAAAAAGTGCCATTCCTGAATGCGTGTGTTTGTAGTTTTCTACGCATAACTATACAGGTTTTGCTGAGGTTTACAGGGAGGGGAGATTCCTAACATGGCGATAAAGGCAAATTGTAAAAGCATTCTACCCGTAGAGAATGATCTTTTTAGTGATAAACAGGAAGATTTAGTCACCGGGATTTTTAGCAGGCACATTGTAAAATTGCTTGTGCCGCAGACCTCCCCAAACCCCGCCCCCGGGGGAATAATCCACGCCTCGATCCTATTTACGCTATCCTCTATCCTCTATCCGCTCTCCTCTACTTAAATCCCTCCACCCGTTGCAGCACGGCGTAGGTCAGTTCGTACTCGGAGCTTTGCAAAAGAAACTCATCGCTGAAACGGCAGTAGATTTTGAAGCGGTCGATATCATCGCCTTTCAGATTCGTCGCCTGCCCGATGATGAGGTCGAGGCGGTAGTCGGCCAGGCGGTGCCGTCGAAATTGCTGGGACATCACGGTGGCTTTACGCCGCGACTTGGCTTGTTTGCTGAATAATTCGTAAAGCAGCGTGATCGGCGACTCGGCCAGGCTCAGCACCTGATCGCCCGTCAAGCCTTTGCGGGCTTCGGGTTCCCGGAGCAGTTGCTGCAATTCCCGTTTGATTTCTTCTTCGCGTTTGCCCGTGATGGTCACGCCGGGGAGTTCGATGGCATCGTCGGGCAGTTGCCGCTTCATTTTCAAAACGGGTTCTTTGCTGATACCGTCCCACTGCAAACCGGCCCGTCCGTAGGTCAGGCTGCTGACGATGATGGAGTCGCCGGGTTTGACCAGCATATAATATGCCCCCGTGCGATTGGTGCGGCCCATTTGCTTGGTGCGCTTGTTGAGGACGCTGGCGTTTTCAACACCCCGATTGCTGTCCTGATCGAGTACCTGACCGACGATGTAGCCGCGTTGGGCGTGTAGAGGAAGCGATAAAAGCAACAGAAAAGGCAAAAGCCGCATGGCGAAAGAAAGTTTCAACCGCGAAGGTACCGAAACGGGAACGATGCGCTTCCGACAAAGTTTTAAGGAACCGGGAAAACTACTACTTTGCGCTGCCTTCGCGATGTACTACATTCTGAACTGTTTAGGGAACGGACGAAAGCTGGGAAATCGTCAGGATGATGAGAAAAGACATCGGTAATTAAGACTATGCTTACTCTATACTAATTATATGCGTTTTTTGGGATAAAGTGGGGAAATCTCGCTTTAGGTGCGTATTTTTACCCGAAACGAACAACCATTTTATTCAGTCATCAGGATTGCCTCAACCCGCAATACCCTACCTTGAGTACCAACGAACTATGAACCTCAAACACGGAGAAGACGACGCCCTTCAGGAAAAACTGGCTCTTGACGGGATGTACGAAAACTACTTCCTCGAATATGCTTCCTACGTTATTTTGGAGCGGGCCGTGCCCGCTGTCGAAGACGGCCTCAAGCCCGTTCAGCGCCGCATCCTCCACGCCCTGCGGGAAATGGACGATGGGCGGTTCAACAAAGTGGCCAACGTCATCGGGCAGGCCATGCAGTACCATCCCCACGGCGACGCCTCCATCGGCGAAGCCATCGTGGCCATGGGGCAGAAAAACCTGGTGTTCGATATCCAGGGCAACTGGGGCGACATCCGCACCGGCGATGGGGCCGCCGCCGCCCGCTACATCGAAGTCCGGCTGTCGAAGTTTGCCAACGACGTGGTTTTCAACCCCGACACCACCGAATGGCAACTGAGTTATGACGGGCGCAAAAAAGAACCCGTCACGCTGCCCGTCAAATTTCCGTTGCTGCTGGCGCAGGGCGTGGAGGGAATCGCCGTTGGGCTTTCCACCAAAATCCTGCCCCACAACTTTTGCGAACTCATCGAGGCCTCCATCGAGGTGTTGAAAGGCAAATCCTTCCAGCTTTTCCCCGACTTCCCGACGGGTGGCCTCACCGATGTCAGTAATTATAACGATGGGCACCGGGGGGGCAAAATCCGGGTTCGCTCGCGCATCGAGGAGTTGGACAAAAAAACGCTGGTGATTCGCGAAATCCCGTTTGGCACCACCACGACCAACCTCATCGAGAGCATCATCAAGGCCAACGACGCGGGCAAAATCAAAATCAAAAAGGTCATCGACAACACCGCCGCCGAGGTTGAAATCCAGATTCAACTCGCGCCCGGCGTTTCGCCCGACATCACCATCGACGCGCTGTACGCCTTCACCGATTGCGAGGTGAGCGTGTCGCCCAACGCCTGCGTTATCATCGCCGACAAGCCGCACTTTGCCAGCGTCACCGAAATTTTGCGCACCTGCACGGAGCAAACCCTCGAATTGCTCAAGCGCGAGTTGGAAATCCGGCGGCACGAATTGATGGAAAAATTGCTCTACTCGTCGCTGGAGAAGATTTTCATCGAAAACCGCATTTACCGAAAAATCGAGAACAGCGAAACCTTCGAAGACGTACTCGATATGGTCGACAAGGGGTTGAAGCCGTTCAAAAAACAGTTTTACCGGGAAATTACGCAGGATGACCTGTTGCGACTACTCGAAATCCGCATCAAACGAATCTCGAAATACGACACCTTCAAGGCCGAAGAAGCCATGCGTCGCCTGGAGCAGGAGTTGGTCGAAACCGAGGATAATCTGGCCAACCTGACCCGTTACGCGATTGCCTACTACAAGGATTTACTCAAAAAGTACGGCAAAGGCCGGGAACGCAAAACGGAGATTCGGGCCTTCAACCAGATTTCGGCCAACGTCGTCGCCGCCGCCAACCAGAAACTTTACGTGGATCGGGAAGGCGGATTTGTCGGGTACAGTCTCAAGAAAGACGAGTACGTCAGCGATTGCTCCGACATCGACGACATCATCGTTTTCCGAAAAGACGGGAAGTGCGTGGTGACCAAAATTCAGGAAAAAGTATTCGTTGGCAAGGACATTATCCACGTGGCGGTGTTCAAGAAAAACGACGAACGCAAGGTGTACAACCTGATCTACGTCGACGGGAAAACCGGCATCAGCCACGCCAAGCGGTTTCAGATTACGGCCGTCACCCGCGACCGGGAGTACGATTTGACGAAAGGAAACCCTAAATCGAAAGTGCTGTATTTTACCGCCAACGACAACGGGGAAGCGGAGACGATTACGATCAACCTCACGGCGCAGAGTTCCGCAAAAATCAAGCAGTTCGATTTTGGTTTTGCCGAACTGGCCATCAAAGGCCGGGAAGCCCAGGGCAACGTACTGACCAAATACCCGGTCCGTAAAATCACGCTCAAATCCGCCGGATTGAGTACCCTCGGCGGGGTGGAATTGTGGTACGATGGCTTGTTGGGTCGCCTCAACCGCGATCAGCGGGGTAAATATTTAGGCAACTTTGAAGCCAACGGCCACATTCTGGTGGTGTACAAAGATGGGAACTACGAACTGACGAGTTTTGACCTGACCAACCGCTACGAGCCGAACGACATTGCCTGGTTGGCTAAATTCGACCCCAAAACCGTGGTGTCGGCGGTGTACTACGAAGCGCTCCAGAAGGCCTGGTACGTGAAACGCTTCCGTATCGAGACGAATACCATCGACAAAAAATTCAGTTTTATCGGTGAGGCCAAAGGTTCTAAATTGCTGGCACTTTCGGCCGATGAGCATCCCCGCATCGAGATTCAGCACCAGGTAAAAGACCGGGGGCCGCTGGAAACGATGCTCCTGCAACCCGACGGATTTATCGAAGTACGGGGTTGGAAGGCGCTGGGCAATAAATTGCCTTTTGCGAAGGTGAAGGAGATAAAATTGCTGGCACCCCGTTTGAAGGAAAAACAGCCGGAAGTCGTCAAGCCCGTCCTGGTTGCCCCACCACTGGCGGTTGAACCCGACGTGGAAGAATCCGAAGAAGCGCTGGCACAACTGGGGCTGTTTGAGTAGAAAATTTCAATATGCGCACCCGCACCATCACCTACCCCCGCAGCCAACCCCTGACCTGGGTGCCCGTCGTCAAACGCGGCATCAAAGTCACGGTGGTCGTGGTGTTTTTTGGGCTTGTGATCGTGCTCTGCTGCAACTGGTGGGTACTCAAGGTGACCGAACCCCGCAATTATTACCAATTGCAGCAGTTACCGCCGACGGACGTGGCGCTGGTTTTGGGCACGAGCAAATCCATAGTGGGCGGACAGGAAAATCTCTTCTTCCGGTACCGCATGGAAGCTGCCGCCCGATTGTACCGGGAAGGCAAGGTAAAACGCCTCATTTTGAGTGGCAACAACGATTCGGTATACTACAATGAACCGTACGATATGCGCGACGCACTCTTGAAATTAGGAATCCCCCGGGAGGTGATGAAGCTCGATTTCGCGGGTCGGCGCACCTACGATTCGGTCGTGCGCTGCCGCGAAATTTTTCGTGAAAACCGCGTCACCATCGTCTCACAGCCTTTTCACAACGCCCGGGCGCTTTTTGTGGCCGAGAGTTTAGGACTTGACGCCGTGGCTTTCGCGGCCCAGGACGTGCCCAACGGCTATTCGCTCAAAACGCTATTGCGGGAGTACCTGGCCCGCCCCAAAGCCATGGTCGATCTATACCTGATTTCCCCAACGACCGAACATCGCAACCAGGCCATTAGTCGGAGGAAGTAACTCCACACTCTTTAAAAAGCCCTCTCCACCGGAGCGGGTTGGGTGAGGCACTCTTCACGAAAATCATTTAATGGTGAACAATCTTCTCATCGACACCCACGCGCACAGCTACGACGAACAATTCAGCCCGGATCGGATCGCCATGCTCGAACGAGCCTGGGCGGCGGGCATCGCCCAGATATGGTTACCCAATTGCAATTCCGAAACCATCGAAGGGCTGCTGGCCCTGGCCGATGCGTATCCCGACCGTTGCCTGCCCATGATGGGCCTACATCCCACGTATGTGAAAACTGATTTTGAAAACGAACTTGCCATCGTCGAAGACTGGCTGGCCCGGAGGCCCTTCAGGCTCGTGGGAGAAATCGGGCTGGATTTTTACTGGGATTTAACGTTTGTCGAGCAGCAAAAAGAAGCTTTTAGATTCCAACTACAACTGGCCAGTAAGTACCAATTACCCATCTCGATTCATTGCCGGTCGGGCGCGACCCGGTCGGGACAAACCCGCAATGCGTTTACCGAAACCGCCGACTTGATCCAGGCGCACGGCGACACGGCACAGCGGGGTATTTTTCACTGCTTCACCGGCACGCTAGACGAAGCAAAACGCGCCGTTGATCTGAATTTTCTCCTGGGTATCGGTGGCGTGGTCACTTTCAAAAATGGCGGACTGGATCAGGTGTTGCCCCACATCGGCCTGGAACATCTGGTGCTGGAAACCGACGCGCCCTACCTGGCCCCGGTACCGCATCGGGGTGGCCGCAACGAGTCGGCCTACGTCGGGTTGGTGGCGCAACGGGTCGCCGATTTAAAGCGGCTGCCGCTGGCAGAAGTCATCCAACAAACGACGCAGAATGCCCGGCGATTGGTCACTTTACAGTCCATCCAGGCGTGAACTATCCCACCGTCCGCATCAACACCGCCGCCCCTGCCGCCCCTGCCGCCTCGATTCTGGTGATTTACACGGGCGGTACCTTTGGCATGGTGCCCGACCGGGAAAGCGGCGTTTTAGTCCCGTTCAACTTCTCCCAAATTCTGGATCGACTACCCGAACTGCGGCGGCTGGGTTACGAAATCACGGTGCTGACACTCACGCCCCTACTCGATTCCTCGAACATCAAACCGGCAGTTTGGCTCCAACTCGCCTGGTTGATTGCCGAGAACTACGACGAGTTCGATAGTTTCGTCATTCTGCACGGCACCGACACGATGGCCTACACGGCCTCGGCGCTGAGTTTTTTGCTCGAAAACCTGAACAAACCCGTCATTCTGACGGGGGCGCAATTGCCCATCGAAGCCGCCCGCACGGACGCCAAAGAAAACTTCATGACGGCACTGGAAATCGCCGCCGCCCGCAATGAATACGGCGAGCCAATGGCCCCGGAAGTGTGCATTTACTTCAATTCGCTGCTCCTGCGGGGCAACCGGGCCAAAAAGCAGGAAAGCAGTCAGTTCAATGCGTTTCAATCGGAAAACTACCCCGCGCTGGCCGAGGCCGGGGTGTACATCGAATGGAACCGGCCTTACATCCGGCGTTTTGAAGCGACGCTACCGCTAAAACTGCACCAGGCGATGGATTCCAACGTCGTCATCCTGAAGTTGTTTCCGGGAATGACCCCCGCCGTGCTCGACAGCATTCTGCGGATTCCCGGTCTGCGCGGGGTCGTGCTCGAAACCTTCGGCGCGGGGAATGCCCCCACCGACGAGTGGTTTTTGAACTGCCTGCGCGAGGCGGTTTTACGGGGCGTCGTCTTGTTCAACGTGTCGCAGTGCATTGGAGGGCGCGTCACCCAGGGGCGTTATCAAACCAGCACGGCCCTGGGCGAAATCGGCGTGGTGAGCGGGGCCGATCTGACGAGTGAAGCCGCCGTGACCAAATTGATGTTTTTACTCGGGAAAACGCAGGACGTGCCAACCATCAATAAACAGCTTTCGCGCCCGTTGGCGGGCGAAATGAGTGGTTAGGTCGTTTTCAACATCGACTTTTTGCCGGGAAGCAGTATCTTGTCAGTCACACTGAAGAAAAACCAACCACGACATGAGAAGAAGAGATTTTATGCAGCTATCCGGCCTGGGCATTGGTGCCTTGATGGGCGCTTCAATTCCGGTGCTGGGGAGTGCAGTTTCAGTGGAGCATTTACTCGAACCGGGGGCGGATGTCGCCATGAAGAAAAAGCTGGCCGACGTTGCGCTGAACGCCGCCAAAAGCAAAGGCGCGACTTACACCGATGTTCGGATTGGGCGGTATTTGCAGCAATTCCTGTTCACCCGCGAAACCAGGGTGCAAAATATCACCAACGCTGAGTCGTACGGCGTGGGTATCCGGGTGATTGCCAACGGGACCTGGGGCTTTTCAGCCACCAGCGACGTGACGCCCAACGGCATCGCCAAATGCGCCGAAACCGCCGTGGCCATCGCCAAAGCCAATGCCAAACTTCAAACCGAACCCGTGGTACTCGCTCCGCAAAAAGGGGTGGGGGAGGTAAGTTGGAAAACACCACTCAAGAAAAATGCGTTTGAAATACCGATTCAGGAAAAAATTGATTTGCTGATGAAGGTCAACAGCGAAGCCATGAAAAACGGGGCGGGCTTTGTCACGTCCAACCTGTTTTTCGTCAACGAACAAAAATATTTTGCCTCCACCGATGGCTCCTACATCGACCAGGACGTCCACCGGATCTGGCCCACGTTTACCGTAACCGCCGTGGACAAGGGGGCGGGGAAGTTTAAAACCCGCGACGCGCTGAGTTCACCCATGGGGATGGGCTACGAGTACCTCGACGGATTGGAAACTGAAAAAATCGCCGGTCCGAACGGGTTGGTGGGCTATCGCAGCTCGTACGACATGGTTGAAGATGCGATCCTGGCGGCGAAACAGGCGAAGGAAAAACTCACGGTTAAATCCGTACAATCGGGCAAATACGACCTCGTTCTCGATCCCAATCACCTGGGCCTGACCATTCACGAATCCGTTGGCCACCCGACCGAACTCGACCGGGTACTGGGCTACGAAGCCAACTACGCCGGGACCAGTTTTGCCACGTTGGATAAATGGAAAACCAAAACCTTCAACTACGGCAGTAAACTGGTCAATATCGTCGCGGATAAAACCCAGCCTTACACCCTGGGTACGGTCGGGTACGACGACGAGGGCGTACCCTGCAAAGAATGGGATTTGATCAAAGACGGGATTTTGGTCAACTATCAGGCCATCCGCGATCAGGCCAGCATCATCGGCGAAAAGGAATCGCACGGCTGCTGCTACGCCGATAATTGGAATTCGGTGCAGTTCCAACGGATGCCCAACGTGTCGCTGAAACCCGGCACCGAAAAGCGCTCGGTTCAGGACATGATCAAGGGCGTGGACAAAGGGATTTATATCATCGGTCGCGGCTCGTATTCCATTGACCAACAGCGGTATAACTTCCAGTTTGGCGGGCAATTATTCTATGAAATCAAAGGCGGAGAAATCGTTGGAATGCTCGATGATGTCGCCTACCAGGCCAACACGCAGGAGTTCTGGAATTCCTGCGCCCAACTCTGCGACAACGATGACTACCGCACCTTCGGCTCCTTTTTTGATGGAAAGGGGCAACCCTCGCAAATCAGCGCCGTGTCACATGGTTGCGCCACCACCCGTTTCAACGGCGTGAATGTGATTAACACGGGTCGGAAAATTTAATACCCAAATCCCATTCCCGGAGGGGCATTTGGAACCTAAAAAACTCCCCTTTGGGGGCTTTCCAATTATGGCTATTTTAACGAAAGAAGAAGCGAAGAAAATCATCGACAAGGTATTGGCGTATTCCAAAGCCGATGAAACGAGCGTAAATATCAGCGGCGGTCGCACGGGCAACATCCGTTACGCGCGCAACTCGGTGTCGACGAGCGGCGAATCCAACGACTTGTCGCTGGCCGTCACGGCCGTATTCGGGAAGCGCTCCGGCACCGCCACCATCAACGAATTTGACGATCAATCGCTGGAGAAAACCGTGCGGCGGGCCGAGGAAATCGCGCGGCTGGCTCCTGAAAATTCGGAGTACGTGCCGATGTTGGGGCCACAGAACTATCTGAATACCAACGCTTACGCGGAAAGTACCGCTAAAATTGACCCTGATTTCCGGGCCAAAGCGGCCTTTGACAGCATCGATCCCTGCCGGAAAAAGAACCTGACCGCCGCCGGGTACCTCGAAGATTCGGCTGGTTTCTCGGCCATTGGCAACAGCAAGGGCCTGGTCGGTTACAGCAAAGCGACCTCAGTCGATTTTTCCATCACCGTCCGCACCGCCGACGGTACCGGCTCGGGCTACGCCATCCGCGACGTCAACGATGCCGGGACGCTCAGCACGAAAGCCGCCACCGAAGTAGCGATGCAGAAAGCCCTGGCCTCTTCGGCGGCCCGCGCCCTGGAGCCGGGTAAGTACACGGTCATTCTGGAACCGGCGGCGGCGATCGACCTTTTGCAAAACATGATGCGGAGCATGGACGCCCGCAATGCCGACGAAGGCCGGAGTTTTCTGAGTAAAAAAGGCGGCGAAACCCGGTTGGGCGAAAAGCTCTTTGACGAACGGGTCAGCATTTATTCCGACCCGACCAACCCTGAGATTCCCGGCTCGCCGTACGCGGGCGATGGGCGTCCGCAGGAAAAGGTGACCTGGGTCGAAAAGGGCGTGGTCAAAAACATGACGTACTCCCGGTACTGGGCGGAGAAAAAAGGCGTGAAAGCCACCCCGCCGCCTTCCGGCTTTATTCTGCAAGGCGGTACGCAGTCGCTGGCGGATCTGATTAAAGGCACCGAAAAAGGAATTCTGGTAACCCGGTTCTGGTACATCCGGGCAGTTGATCCGCAAACTTTACTCTACACCGGCCTCACCCGAGACGGAACGTTTTACATCGAAAACGGACAGATTAAGTTTCCGGTCAAGAATTTCCGGTTCAACGAAAGCCCGATTATTATGCTCAACAATTTGGAAGCCCTGGGCAAGCCGATCCGTGTCAACGGCAGCCTGATTCCGCCGATGAAAATTCGGGAATTCACATTTACGAGTTTATCGGATGCGGTGTGAGCGAGCAGATTTAACTCCTCACTTCTGGTACTTTTTAGGAAACACCTGCTTATCTGATTCAGAAACTCGAACTGTCATTTTCTTTGTTTGATCAGACAAATTATTACTGCCAACAACATGAACGAATTATTTGCCCCCATCCTCGATACGGCCACGCTGGACTTGCCCGCGATAATGCCGCTGTACGGTGGGGCGGAAAAGCCCGTGAGTCAGATGAGTGAAGACGAGTTCGATGCCGTAGCGCAGGCCGTGTACGTCAAAGTGCGGGAGCAGGCGTTTAGTCGCGGGCTTCCGGTCATCATCGGACGTGAAGGGCAGGTGCTGAAAGAATACGCTGACGGGCGTATTGAAGTGGTACCATCGTGATCCCGACGTGCTATGTGATTGCTGGGCCGAACGGAGTAGGCAAGTCAACGGCGGCTTTTCAGATCGTGCCGACTGGTGTTGAACAACTAAATGCTGACGACATAGCCCGTCAGATTCGGCAGAATCAGACCCGACAAGAGGTTGTTTTGCAACTGACTAATGATGAGTTGCAACGGCGCGTGAATGGGCATATTCAACGTCAGGAATCGTTTGCAATCGAGACAAATCTGCATGACCATGCAACCTGGCAGTATTTCATGGCTTTCAAAAAACTGGGCTATCGTTTTGAATTGATTTTTCTAAGCACATCCGAATTAACGATTTTGTACAACCGGGTTGTTAACCGGCATTTGCAGGGTGGCCATTTTGTACGTGAAGATGTTATCAGAGGGCGTTACGAAGCGGGCCTTCATCTGCTGAATCAATTTTTCGATCAACCCGATTCTCTAACGTTGATTGATGCGACTGATCGACTGTCAATCGTCTACAAACGAATTGACGGTCAGATTACTGAGCAAATTCAAGCTTTACCAACCTGGGTTCTCCGTTCGCTGAGTAGCCACTTATCAGCGGCCATTGCGATCAATCCAGCCGCCCGCTCCGCCGATACCATCGGTCAGGTGCGAGCCATGTACCAACAACAACGCGAAAAAATAAACCCAACCAATGAATAAAACCTGCCTACAATGAATCGCCGAGACTTTAATCAGTACTTAACCATGGGAGCCGCCGGGCTGATGCTCCCGGCCTTACCCGCCTTTTCCCGCCGCGTCGCCCCCGAAGCTTTACTTGAATCGGGTCTCGACGTCATCGTTAAAAAACGCCTGAGCGATGCCGCCCTCAACGCGGCCAAGTCCAAAGGCGCTACCTACACCGACGTCCGCATTGGCCGGTACCTCAATCAATCCATGTTCACGCGGGAAGACAAAGTGCAAAACATTGTCAACTCCGAATCCTACGGGGTCGGCGTCCGGGTGATTGCGGATGGATGTTGGGGTTTTGCCGCCGTAGTCGATGCCAAAGATGAAACCCAAATGGCCCGCGCCGCTGAAGAAGCCGTGGCCATTGCCAAAGCCAACGCGCGGTTGATGAAAGAGCCGGTGCAACTGGCCCCGCAGCAAGGCTTCGGGGAAGTAACCTGGAAAGCCCCGATTGGCAAAAATGGTTTTGAAGTACCGATCAAAGAAAAAGTCGATCTGCTACTTTCCGTGAATGGGGCGGCGATGAAAAACGGGGCCAATTTCGTGAACTCGGTGCTGTTCATGGTCAACGAACAGAAGTACTTCGCCTCCACCGACGGCTCCTACATCGACCAGGACATCCACCGGATGTGGCCGATTTTCGTCGTCACGGCCATCGACCCCAAGTCGGGGAAGTTTGAGACGCGCCGGTCGCTGAGTTCGCCGATGGGCATGAGTTACGAATATCTACAGCCCAATCCGAGCGACAAAATCACCGGCATTACCACCCGCTACAACAAAGGGTACGATATGCTGGAGGACGTCATCGCGGCGGCCAAGCAGGCGAAGGAAAAACTGAGCGCGAAATCCATCGAAGCGGGCAAATACGATCTGGTTCTCGATCCCTCGCACCTCTGGCTGACGATTCACGAGTCGGTGGGTCACCCGCTCGAACTCGATCGGGTACTGGGCTACGAAGCCAATTTTGCCGGAACTTCCTTCGCGACCCTGGACAAGTGGAAAACCAAGAGTTTCCCCTACGGCAGCAAGCAGGTTAATCTTTTCGCCGATAAAACGCAGGAAGGTTCGCTGGGTGCGGTCGGCTGGGATGATGAAGGCGTCAAAACCAAGCGTTGGGATTTGGTGAAGGAAGGAACGTTGGTCAATTACCAGGCCATCCGCGATCAGGCGCACATCATCGGCGAAAAAGAATCGCACGGCTGCTGCTACGCCGACAACTGGGGGTCCGTTCAGTTTCAGCGCATGGCCAATGTCTCCCTGGCTCCGGGCAAACAGCCCCTTTCAGTCGAGGAAATGATTAAAGACGTGAAAAAAGGCGTGTACATCATCGGCGATGGGTCGTTCTCCATCGACCAGCAGCGCTACAACTTCCAGTTTGGCGGTCAGTTGTTTTACGAAATCAAAGACGGGCAAATCGCCGGAATGCTCAAAGACGTGGCCTACCAGTCGAACACGCAGGAGTTTTGGAATTCCTGCGTCCAGATTTGCGATGAGCGCGATTACCGGCTCGGCGGCTCCTTCTTCGATGGCAAGGGCCAACCGCAGCAGGTGAGCGCCGTATCGCACGGCAGTTCCACCACCCGTTTCAACGGCGTAAACGTCATCAACACCGCCCGCAAAATTTAAAAATAACCCGCACCAACATGGCTATTATTTTATCAGAATCTGAAGCGAAAGCGCTGTTGCAAAAAGTGCTGAACTACTCGAAAGCGGATGAATGCGAAATCAATTTGTCGGGTGAGCAGCGGGGCAACCTGCGCTACGCCCGCAATGAAGTCTCAACGAGCGGCACCTCGATCAACCAAAACTTAGTCGTAAAGTCGGCGTTTGGCAAAAAAGTCGGCATCGCCACCATCGACGAGTTTGACGAGGCATCGTTTGAAAAAGTTGTGCGTCGTTCGGAAGAACTGGCCCGTTTAGCGCCCGAAAATCCCGAATACGTCAGCGTGCTGGGGCCGCAGCAATACCTGAAAACGGGCGGTTTTTTTGAATCCACCGCCAAAATCACCCCGGCTATCCGGGCGGAAGCCGTCGCCAAAAGCCTCGAACTCACCCGCGCCCAGAAGCTGATCGCAGCGGGCTTTCTGGAAGACCAACGCGGCTACTCGGCCCTGATGAATTCCAAGGGCCTGTTTGCGTACTACCCCAGCACCAACGTCAACTTTTCACTGACCGTCCGCACCGACGACGGGACGGGTTCGGGCTACGTGGCGCGGGGCTACAGCGATTACGCCAAACTCGACACCGTCGCCGCCACGAAAATTGCCATTCAGAAATCGCTCGGTTCGGTGGGGGCCAGAGCTTTGGAGCCGGGCAAATACACGGTGATTCTGGAGCCAACCGCCGCCGCCGTTTTGCTTGAGAACGTGTTTTTTAACCTCGATGCCCGCAGTGCCGACGAAGGCCGTTCGTTCATCAGCAAGCCGGGTGGGAAAACGAAGTTGGGCGAAAAAATTGTCGATGAACGGGTGACGATTTATTCCGACCCGACTAACCCGGAACTGCCCGCCTCGCCCTGGTCGGGCGATGGGCAGGCGCAACAGAAGATAGCCTGGATCGAAAAAGGCGTGGTCAAAAACCTGGCGTACTCCCGATTCTGGGCGGAGAAAAAAGGCGTAAAGCCCGTTCCTTTTCCCAACAACATCATCATGGCGGGCGGCACGGCGTCACTGGCCGACATGATTAAAAGTACCCAACGGGGCATTCTGGTCACTAAACTTTGGTACATCCGTTCCGTTGATCCGCAAACGCTACTCCTAACCGGCCTCACCCGCGACGGAACGTTTTACATTGAAAACGGCAAGATCAAGCATCCGGTGAAGAACTTCCGCTTTAATGAAAGCCCGATCATCATGCTCAACAACCTGGAAACTTTGGGCAAACCGGAGCGGGTGGTCAGCACCGAATCGAACAGCAACTACCTGATTCCGCCGATGAAGATTCGGGAATTTACGTTTACGAGTTTGTCGGATGCGGTGTAAAAGATGAAGGGTGTGGCAAAGCAAACGAATTTATTGTCACACCCTTCAATAATTAAAATTCTTACTGTGATGCCGGAAAAGAAAAATAATCATATTATCCCAAGATGTATACTTAACGAGTGGAAAATATATAACGGCGAAAGACTTGGAGTATATGTGTTTGAGGTTGGGAAAAACGATATAGATTTTTTTACGTCTGAAGGAAAACGAGCCTATTCTTTTGACATAGAAAAATATATTTATGTTCCAAAAATTAACGAAGAAAGAAGATACGGTTTGGAGAATCTTTTTTCCTCAATAGAAAGTACTTTAGCTCAAGTAATTAGAAAAATTAAAGCTGATACGCATAAACC
>JAJAZB010000375.1 GCA_026785975.1 Cytophagaceae bacterium
AATTCTATTTTATAATTTCTAATTTCAAAATTTTGCCCGCGTCGGAACGGGCGGTTAATTCACTTACACGGTTTTGATATTCATAAATTCCCGTGGGCCCAGCGCCGACAATTCACGCCCGTAGCCCGACTGTTTCACGCCCCCAAACGGTAAACTGGGTACGGACTTGACCATCGCATTGATAAACACATTGCCCGACTCGATGTGGGTCGCCACTTGCTGGGCGCGTTCCAGGTCGCGGCTCCACACGGCGGCACCCAGTCCGTACCGACTCTGGTTGGCCAGTTGAATGGCGTGGTCTTCGTCGCGGGCGCTGATCATGGCGGCCAGCGGACCAAACGTTTCCTCGTCGAATGCCGCCATGCCGGGTTGTACGCCCGTCAGCACTACCGGCGGCATCAGGCACTTGTCTCGCGGACCACCCGCCGCTTGCCGGGCACCCTGTTTGAGGGATTGCCGGACTTGATTGTCAAGGTCTTCGGCCAAATCGGGGCGGGCCATCGGACCCATTTTAGTGGTATCGAGCAGCGGATCGCCGGGCTGATATTCGCCCAAACCCCGGATAAACGCCTCCACAAAGTTATCGTAGGTGTCCTTCACGATGATAAACCGCTTGGCGGCGATGCACGATTGGCCAGCGTTTTGTAGCCGAGATTGCCGGGCTACGTTCGCTGCTTCCTCGATGTCGGCATCGGCCAGGACGATAAACGGGTCGCTGCCACCGAGTTCGAGTACCGTTTTTTTTATGGCCCGACCTGCCGCCGCCGCTACTTCCGAACCCGCTTTTTCGCTGCCCGTGAGCGTCACCGCTCTCACGATGGGGTCGGCAATGAGGCCGGAGGCCGTTTTGGCGTCGATGAGCAGACTTTGAAAACAGCCCTCCGGAAAACCTGCTTCACGAAAAACGCTTTCGAGCGCCAGCGAACAACCACTCACGTTGGAGGCGTGTTTGAGCAGGCCAACATTACCTGCCATCAGCGCGGGCGCGGCAAAACGCATCACCTGCCAGAACGGAAAATTCCAGGGCATTACCGCCAGCACCGGGCCAATCGGGTCGTAACGCACGTAGCTTTTGGTTTTGGCATCCGATTCGTGGGATTGGGGACGCAAAATTTCGTCACCGTGTTCGGCGTACCAGACGCAGCCCAGGGCGCATTTTTCCACTTCTCCACGCGCTTCGCGCAGAGTTTTACCCATTTCCTGCGTAATCAGCCCGGCCAGTTCGTCCCGGCGACGCGTCAGTACGGCGGCGGTAGCCCGCAGTAAATCAGCGCGGTGAGGTAGGGGCGTTTTACGCCAGTCCTTAAACGTTTGCTCGGCGCGGTCGAGCTTTTGCCGAATTTCGGGAGAAGTCAGTGGCTTGTATTCAGCGACAAGCTCGCCACTGTAAGGGTTTATGGAACGTAACATAAATGGGCAATTTATCGACGAGGGCCATTACGGGCACAAAATTTTGAGGGATGTCACTACAATTCTCATGCTTGAAAATCAAATAGGAGTGGGGTTTTGAAACATCAGCAATGTTTATCATTCGACTGTTAGAATGAATAACGCTTTCCAGCGTTCGCGCAGTAGGATTCGCTGTCAGGATGACTTCCTGGCCGGTATTTCTCAGAAGAATCTTCAACGAGCCGACACTGTTTTAAGTCAGTTTTGACGGGTTTAGATCGGAAAATACAGGGGCCAAATTGTGATGGGAAACCTTTCCTCCCCAGGTTTGAAGAGGATGTCAACACAGTGGGCAAACAATTGGACAAATTTCTCGATAAAATCTGGTCTCACGTTTTAACAGTAGGCAGCGTCAGTCAACGCAAACAAATCATTCAAACCATACGTTTTTTGAACAAAGTAATTATTTACGATCATGGAAAATCAACAAAATCAGTCGGATCAGAACGCGGGTTCCAACTCGCAGCAACCCGATCAGCAACAATCCCAACGCGGCGGGCAGCAAGCTGGTCAAAGCGGACAAGAAAATTCCCGGCAAGGATCGGCCCGGCAAGATTCTGAGCAACAGTACCAGACCGATTATGGTGATCCCGAGAAAACAAAAATGCCCCACGGGGACGAAACGGAAGTCAACGAATCGGACACCAAACGGGATCAATAATCAAATTTTTAATCGCTACTTTAAACCAGTCCAATCATGGAAAATCAACAAGAAAACAGCAGCGTTCCTAATCAGCAGCCAACGCCCGGCCAGGCAGGAAGCCAGCAAAACGCAGGGGAAAATCCCCAGACTGAGCAGCACTCCCAGGACGCAGGTCAACAGCCGGATGCTCAATCGGCGGACAAGGAAGATGTCGATCAGGCTGAAGTCGACAAAATGCGCGGCGGCTGGGCCGATGAGCGGGTTGGAGGTGGTTCGGCAGAGAATTAGTCAGGAAAATATTATTTCTTTCCCATGCCTAAAAAAAGGCGGAACTCCTGGTTCTGCCTTTTTTTAGGTTCCCGTTTCTTCATTAGATGCATCGACGGGCTTGGATTGCGGGGAGCCTTGTTGTCGTAGAAAAATAGATAACACCACGATGGCCAATATCGATAAAAACTCGCTTTGCCAGTTTTGAAAGGACTGAAACCAGAACTCGGAGGTACCCATAAATTCGCCCATGCTCAGGCGCTCAGCTTTCCCCTTCAACTCCTGCTGTAAATTATATTGTTTAACTCCCCCGGCGGCGTGGAGGAAGAAGGTCAGCCCGAAAAGGACAAACAAGGCCAGCGAAAGCGAATTTTTGTATAGCCAAAGCACCCACCCGCCGCATTTTACGGGCCAGGGCGCCCCCCGCCGGGAGGCCGATGGCTTACGATCTACTTTTTCTTTCTCTTCTAAATCTTTGGATTCCGATGAGCCTTTTTGGCGCAGAAAAACGGTTAGCCAAACGTACAGGCCCATTTGTAGAAATTCACTTTCCCAATTTTCAAAAACTGCCTCGATGCAATGGCCACTGGTTAGGTACGCTCCGAAGCCAACGGCCTGACGACCATATTCTTCAAGTTCGTTATTGAACTCGTACCAACCCGTCAGTAGGTTGCCGCCCAGCGTGAGTAGTGTAATCGCGAGCAGCGTCAACGACAGGCCATTTTCATAAATAAATTTTTTCATGGCAACAGCGAAGAGTATTTCTTAAGCGCGCAATTGTAATTGGGGGTACGCCAAACTTTTTTATAAAAAAATATACCGAACGGTTGGGTTTGTACGATCCCGATACTGATTCTTGGTTGGGTCTCAGTTTGGGCAACGACCCACTAAAAACGCAAATCTGGGGTTAGAACTGAGAAGCGGGCAATTTACGCGGGAGTTCCTGGCGTATAAACCGTTTAGCGTTTTGGCTTTGGCGAACCATCCCGCCTACAATTTCCAATACGTGCCACAGGTGACGGAGTTGCGCGTGGGGCACGTCGAGCGAGCCGCCCGTCTGGTTGTTGTCGGAATGTAGCGTGAGGAGGTAGCGGCTTTTTTTGACAAAATAAAACGATGACTTTCGCTTAGCCTCACCCGCGCCTTGAGCGATAGTCCTATAAAACGATCATCGAAAGATAGTTTTTAAAAATCCACTCCATTGGGTTGTTAAAACTCTGGATTGTAGTATACTTGACTTTAAATATAGGTTCTCTGACAATTTTTGTGGAAGGTGAAGTATACTTTCTCTTTAGGTGAACTCTCTGCTCATAATCAGGCTGTTAAGCATTAGCAAAACGACTACTGGCAGGCTTCCCACAAAAATTGTCAGAGAACCTAAATATATAAACGCCATACTAAACAACTAACGAGCAATATTCAGACGGGCAAAAGTTCGATGGCAAAAGCCTGGACGGTTGAAAATGAATTCGGATTCTTCGCAGTTGAATCGCGTTTTAGGATTTGCCAGTTACCGGTTCGCGGTCTTTAAGTTTCAATTGACTATCCGTCAATTCCGCCTGTTTCAAAAACTTTGATACGTTTGCACCAAATTCCACCGCATGAAAACTCCACCATTAATTCTCATCGTCGAGGATGATGAAGATGATCGGTACCTGATTCAGGATGCTTTTGCCGAGGCCCAACTCTCCTGCAATTTTGTCTTCGCCGTCGACGGCGCCGATGCACTGGCGTATTTAAAAAAAGCCGTTGAACCTCCGGCGTTGATGCTGCTCGATATCAATATGCCCAAACTCAACGGGTTTGAAGTGCTCCAGAAACTGCGACAAGACCCGGTTTGGAAGGCCCTGCCCGTTGTCATGTTTTCAACCTCGACGGAAACCAGCACCATCACCCGTGCTTACCAGTCAGGAGTCAATTCATACGTGTTAAAACCCCAGACGTTTACGGGGCTGGTTACTTTACTGAGCCAGATTTGCAATTACTGGTTCGACACCGTGCGCATTCCGTACCACACGGATTCTGTCAGCAGGCACTGAATCTTCCCACGAATTCATCGATAAAATTCAGGGAGTTTCAGGCATTAAAAAACAAAAATCCCTCAGAATCAAGCGATTCTGAGGGATTTTAATGTAGCCCGTAGGGGAGTCGAACCCCTCTCTTATCCGTGAAAGGGATACGGCCTAACCGATAGCCGAACGGGCCGGGCAACGTTTGCCGGGCAACGCTTACCTTTTCAATTCAATGTAGTCCGTACGGGAATCGAACCCGTGTTTCATCCGTGAAAGGGATACGTCCTAACCCCTAGACGAACGGACCATTCAACAACCAGGCAAGTTCGGGTGAGCGTTTTTCGGTTTTGGTGGTGCAAAAGTAGGCGTTTACCGTGAAAATGTAAATCATTGACTTAAATTTTTTCAAAATTCCTCAATTCGGGGGCAGGAAAGTATCTTTGGAAAATTGTACTTGTCCAGCTAACCGCACCACCCGTTTTTCATGAAAAGAACCCATCTTACCTGTTCACTGCTTTTTTTCTCCGTACTCTTCACGTTTGCCCAAACTCCCGTTCAGAATCCTACCGCGTACCTCGGCTATTCGTTGGGGAGTCAGTTTACACCCCACCACCGGGTGGTGAATTACGTGGAGCAGTTGGCGCGGCAGTTTCCCCGGCAGGTCAAACTGATTCCCTACGGCACGAGTTACGAAAACCGTCCCCTGGTCGTGGCCGTGGTGGCCTCCGAAGAAAACTTCCCGAAACTCGAAGAAATCCGCACCAACAACCTCAAAAGCATTGGCGTGATGGACGGACAACCCACAGCCAAACCCGTTGCTATCGGTTGGATGAATTACAACATTCACGGCAACGAGGCCGTTTCGACGGAAGCGGTTATGCAGGTCATGTATGATTTGCTCGACCCCCAAAATACCAGCAGCCGGGGCATTCTGGCCAACACCGTCGTCGTGCTCGACCCCTGCGCCAATCCCGATGGCTTCGACCGGTACGTCAATTGGTTTAATCAGAAAGTAGGTCGGACCAACAACCCCAACCCCAACGCCTGGGAGCACCGCGAACCCTGGCCGGGCGGACGGATGAACCACTACCTCTACGACCTCAACCGCGACTGGGCCTGGCAGGTGCAGCGGGAATCGCAGCTCCGTACGGCCCTGTATCAGCAGTGGATGCCGCACCTGCACGCCGATTTTCACGAAATGGGGCCTAACGCGCCGTATTATTTTTCGCCGGCGGCCAAACCTTTTCACGAAGCAATCACGCCCTGGCAGCGCGAGTTTCAACAAACGATTGGGGAGTACAACCGGAAGTATTTCGACAAGGCCGGGTGGCTTTATTTCACCAAAGAGAATTTTGACCTGTTTTACCCCAGCTACGGCGATACGTACCCGACCTACAACGGGGCCATCGGCATGACCTACGAGCAGGGCGGCTCGGGTGTGGCGGGCCTGGCACTGGCCAAAGACGACGGGGATACCCTCACGTTACAACAGCGCATCAGCCACCACGTAGCGGCGAGCGTGGCGTCGATGGAAGCACTTTCGGCCAAAGCCGACCGCACGGTCAGCGAGTTTATTAAGTTTTTTGAACAGGCTAAAAATGCCCCAGTGGGTGTTTACAAGTCGTACGTCATCAAAACAAAAGGGGACGAGGGAAAGGTAAAAGCGTTTACCAAATACCTGGACCGGCAGGGGTTTCAGTACGGCTACGCGGGCCGGGAAATGCTGGCGACCGGCTACGGTTTCCAGTCCGACAAAACCGAGAGTTTCCGCGTTGAATCCGGGGACGTCGTGTTAAATCTTTATCAGCCCCGCTCGACGATGTTGAAAATTCTGATGGAGCCAAAATCCGCCCTCGAAGACTCCGTCACGTATGACATCACGTCGTGGTCGTTGCCCTACGCCTACGGCCTGAAGGCGTTTGCTTTGAAAGAACGGATCAATCCCGTAGCAAAACCAGCGGCACCGGCGGCACCGCAAACGGTAAAAATTGCCAAACCTTACGCGTACGTCGTCCGGTGGCAATCCCACGAAGACGCCCATTTTCTGGCGCATTTACTCCAAAATAAAGTCCGGGTGCGGGCTGCCGAAAAGCCCTTTGAAATTGATGGGCAGTCGTTTGGCTCAGGGAGTCTGATTATCACCAGGGGCGAAAACACGAAATTGGGCGGCAAGTTTGACCAACTCGTGCAGGAAGAAGCCCGCGACCACGGTGTAACGGCCCTGCCCGTCGCCACGGGATACGTGACAAAAGGGGCCGATTTTGGGTCAAACTCGGTGCAGCAACTCAAGGCACCGCGCATTGCGTCGCTGGCGGGTGAGGGAACCGTGCCCATGGCCGCCGGTGAAGTTTGGTTTTACTTTGACCATGAAATCGAGTACCCGATTTCGGTCATCAGCACCGATCAGTTGGCCAACGCCCGCCTCAACGATTTCGACGTGCTGATTATGCCCAACGGAAATTATAGTCGCGTTCTCACCGAAAAAACCCTGGCTACGCTGAAAAGCTGGGTGCAAGCTGGTGGGAAGCTCATCGCCATGGAAGGTTCGCTGTCGTCGATAGCGGGGAAAGAAGGATTTGCACTGAAGCAAAAGGAAGAGGAAAAGAAGGATAAAAAAGACGAGAAAAAGTCCGGGGACACACTCAAAGTCTACGCTGACCGCGAGCGCAGCGCCGTGTCGGAAGAGACGCCGGGGAGCATTTACCGCGTGAGCCTCGACAACACGCACCCACTGGGCTACGGTTTCCCGAATTTTTACCACAGCCTTGTTTTGCAGACAACCGACTACGGCTACCTGAAAGAAGGTTGGAACGTGGGCGTTTTGAAAAAAAACGACCTCGTCGCGGGTTTTGCCGGGAAAGCGGCCCGCAAAAAACTTGAGAATACCCTCGTGTTTGGCGTACAGGAACTGGGACGCGGTCAGGTCGTGTACCTGGTCAACAATCCACTGTTCCGGGGGTTCTGGTACAGCGGGAAGTTGCTGTTTGCCAATGCCGTGTTCATGACGGGCAATTAGGCAAAGTGCCCTAACAGCGAGGGACACCCGTAATTACGGACGTCTCCGTTTTTCATAAACATTTAGATGGTTGTCTAAATATATTTTGATTTCTGCATTTTTATTTAGACGTTTGCCTAACTATTTAATAAAAAGCATGAACGCACTCTTCAAAGCGCTGAATGACCCGACCCGACGGCAGATTCTGGAACTATTGCAGTCGGGCGACCTCAGCGCCGGGGACATCGCCGAACAGTTTGCGATGACCAAACCCAGTATTTCGCACCACCTCGATTTGCTCCGGCAGGCCGATCTGGTCGTGTCGGTCAAACGGGGGCAAAACGTCATTTATTCCCTCAACACCACCGTACTGGATGAAATGATGGCCTGGATATTCAAACTCCGCCAAAAACCGGACGAACCTGAAATTGCTCTGAACCAATCCAATCACAATTCAAACAACTAATCCCATGAATACCGAAACCGAAAAACCGCTCTACCGTCGTTGGGTAACCTTGATCGCCTGCCTGGTGGCCGATTTGCCCTTGCTTTACCTGGCTCTGGTTTGGGAAAAGCTACCCACCCAGGTGCCCATGCACTACAACATATCGGGTGAAATTGATCGCTACGGTACCCGCTACGAGATGCTCGGCCTGATCGGGTTTTTGAGCGCGGTGGGCGTGGGCCTGATGCTGCTTTTTTATTTTTTGCCGCGTTTCGACCCCAAAGGCAATCTGAAATATTCATCCAACGCCTTGCAGATGATTGGGTTGGGTACTTGCCTGCTGGTAGCAACACTGGGCATTTGCCTGGTTCGGATGGCGATTTCGGGGGATGTCAACGAAGTGCTGAACGTACTGCCGTTTGCGCTGGCTGGTCTGATGGCCTTCATCGGCAACTACATGACCAGCCTGAAACCAAATTATTTTGCGGGATTCCGCACCCCCTGGACCCTTGAAAACGAGGTTGTCTGGCGAAAAACGCACCGGGTGGGCGGACGGATTCTGTTCTGGGGCAGTCTGCTGAGTGTGGTGCCCATGTTGCTGTTGCCGGATGGAGCCACGAAACTCGTATTTTTTGTCGCTGTGCTGATGGGCCTGCTCGTCTACACAGTTTACTATTCCTACCGGGTTTTTCAGCAAGAAAAATCTCGAACTTCACAAACGGCCTGATGCGGCTAAACACACAAAAAACGCCGGGGAAGTAGTCCCGGCGTTTTTTGTGAGAAGAAAGAGAACTTGCGAAACGGGATCAATCGGGAATGTTGAAGGCTTTTTTCACGGCGGCGTAATCCTTGAAATCCACGCCGATCCGAGCCGGTGTACTGCCGTTCACAATCACGTGACGGAACTGGGGCAGGTCTTTAACCAGATCGCGGAAAAAGGAGGCAGGCTTACCCATGGCGTCTTCGAGGGGCACGAATTGCTGTTTGGCCTGGTCGTAGCGTTCGGTGTAGACTTGCACGTAGGGATAGAAATAATTCACGCCGA
This sequence comes from Cytophagaceae bacterium, assembly GCA_026785975.1. Taxonomy (GTDB): domain Bacteria; phylum Bacteroidota; class Bacteroidia; order Cytophagales; family Spirosomataceae; genus JAJAZB01. The sequence continues at coordinate 8,857 of JAJAZB010000375.1, forward strand.
TGTTGGTGTCGTAGGCCACATACGTACCGATGAAATCTTCGAACTGATTGGTCTGCCGTCCAGGATTTTTTGCGTAAGTTAATGCACCCTGTGGCGTAATCCGCTCTACGAGTTTATATTCCTGGTTGGCGTTGTCGTAGTCGAGGGCCTTAATCTTGATGTACGTGTAGATGACGCCTTTGTTGATGGCATCGGCGGTAAACGCCGCATTGGTCGTGCCCGCTGTACTCACGTTTAGATAGGCCCGCCGGTTATCCGGACTACGACCGTAGTTTTCCCACGTGGGCGCTTTCCAGGCCGTGTACACGACGTTGGCGTTGCCCGTTGGCCCCTGCGTTCCGGCGGGGCCGACGGTACCAGTAGTGCCATTGGTACCAGCCGTACCCGTCGGGCCGGCGGTTCCGGTTGAACCAGCCGGACCGATATCACCCTGAGGGCCTTTACAGGCCGAGATGGTAAACATCAGGAAGGCGAACAAAAAGCCAATTCGGGTGAAATGATGTTGAAGCGTTTTCATAAAAAATGAGAGGGATAATGGTTGAAAAATAAGTTACTTGACCAATCAAAGGTCGGCTCCCGGCATCCCCAAGTCAACGGGAAAAACCCCGTTATTTTACCCGTATTTTTCCCGCGTGGCGGGGGTGTTTCCCCCGTATTTCACCCGAAGAATTGAAATTAATTAGGTTTGGACAAGAAAAAACCGCAATGGTTTTGGGCCACTGCGGTTTGAAGTTGAGAATTGAAAGGATTCAGCACTGACAATTTTCAATTTTCAACTTTCAATTCTCAACCTAAATAAAGTTTACTCCCCCCGGTATTTTACGGCTAAACCTTCCATCGAGTACCCCGTTACTTTTTCATTGGTGTACACCTGGTATTTGACGTTGATGAGGGCATCGGCCCCGAGTTTCTGCGCATCGACGACTAGTTTGGCGACGAGGAGATCTTTCTGTTGCATATCGTTGCCCCGGTACAACATCCGCCCCCCCGCCGTTTTCTCCCGGTTGGTCAGTGGAATTTCCTCTGAAATCACAACCAGCCGAATTTCCGTGTAGGAGCGATCTACACTTTGGCCTTCGTAAAAAACATCGATGGGGTAGCTATCCCGCATTCGGATGGGAATGGCCGGTTGAAAACACCCGGCCATTCCCAGACCCAGGAGGATGAAAAAATAGAGCCGGGAGTTGCGGGTTTTTTGGATCATTCGGTTAAATGCTTACCGAATCAAAAATGACCACGCGTTCCCACAGGTGACTGCATTCGCGGATAAACTTCAGGTGAATTTCGGCTTCCTGGTACACGTCGTGGGTGGCTTGATCGGCAAAAACCGTCAGCTCGCAGTAGTCGTAGCTTTTGTCGATGATGGGGCGGTCGGTGTCGGCGGGTTTACCTATGTTAAAATTGATTAGACCGTCGATAGTACCCAGCGACGAAACGCCGGTTTCAAATTGAACAACTTCCTCGGGAGAAAGACCTTTTTTTAAGTAGAAAAGAACAACGTGAACGAACATGGAAGGAGTTGAGAATTGAAAATGGAGAATTAAAACTGATGTTACGCAAGCATCAAAAAAGTGCACCCGTATACTCGTCATTGCGAGCATCGCGAAGCAATCTGCTGCCGTAGACCATTCCAGAAAAGCGGGTACATCAAGTATTCTGGCC
>JAJAZB010000376.1 GCA_026785975.1 Cytophagaceae bacterium
AACGAAGGTAAGGCGATTCTGAAGGTTTACGCCAAACCGATAGCCCGCAACTAAAAGACGAGGCCCCGAAATTTCGGGGCCTCGTCTTTTAGTTGCGGGCTATCGGTTTGGCGTAAACCTTCAGAATCGCCTTACCTTCGTTGTAAATCAATTTTTTCGGTATGGACGCTCCGCAAAAAACTGCGCTTATCGTTGGCGCAACCGGTTTGGTAGGTAATTATTTATTGTTCAAACTCTTGCGCGACACCCGTTACGACAACGTGCGCTCGTTGGTCCGGCGTTCGATGCACCTTAAACACGCCCGCCTCGACGAGCGCGTCGTTGATTTTGATAACCTGCCCGCCGAGGCGTTTACGGGTGTCGCTGATGTGTTTTGCTGCCTCGGCACGACCATCCGGCAGGCGGGTTCACAGGACGACTTCAAAAAAGTGGATTTTCAGTACCCACTCGTCGTGGCTCAGCGGGCATTGGCGGCGGGGGCCAAACAGTTTTTGCTGGTTACCTCGCTGGGGGCCGATCCGCGCTCCCGGGTTTTTTATAGCCGGGTCAAAGGCGAACTGGAAGATGCGGTAGCGGGCCTGGGCTACGAATCGTTCCACAGCTTTCGCCCATCGATGTTGTTGGGCAAACGCAAGGAATTTCGGCTGGGCGAAAGTGTCGGGAAAGCACTGATGATTTTGCTGACGCCCGTTTTTCTGATTCCGGGCTTGCGCCAATACGCGGGCATTCAGGCCGCAAAAGTGGCCAATGCCATGCTGACCATCGCCAAACGCGATCAGGCCGGGCGACACATCTGGCTGTCCGATCAATTGCAGGAATTTTAAAAAATCCCCCAACCCCCGAAGGGGGCTCATTAAACAAAAACCGGCCTGGATAAAATTCCAGGCCGGTTTTTGTTTAATGAGGCTGTTTAGGATTTCTCTGTGAAGACGGTTTCGCCTAAAAAAACAGACCGCTTAGCCGACATTTCAGGTCCGACGTTCCGTCTGACCATCGTCGTAAAGGAGTCCGACGCTCCGCCGGACTCCTTTACGTACTTTTTCAAAATCCTAAACAGCTTCAATGATTATCAGAACTGTCTCCTACCAAATCTTCGCCCGCAGGCTGTCGGGCCGGTACATTTTATCGCCGGGCTTCACACCGAAGGCTTCGTAAAACGGCTCGAAGTTGCTCAGCGGGCCATTGGTGCGGAATTCACCGGGCGAGTGCGGGTCGGTGTTCACGCGCAGGCGCAGGGCTTCATCGCGGGTTTTGGTGCGCCACATTTGCGCGAAGCCCATGAAAAACCGTTGCTCAGGCGTAAAGCCGTCAATCTTTTCGGTGCTTTTGCCTTCGGGGGTCAACGTTTTGAAGGCTTCGTAGGCGATGCTCATCCCGCCCAGATCGGCCAGGTTTTCCCCCAACGTGAGTTGGCCTTTCACGTGCAATCCATCGAGGACGGTGTAGTTGTCGTACTGGTCGATGACGAGTTGCGCTTTGCGTTTAAACAGGTCGCCGTCTTCTTTTTTCCACCAGTTTCTCAGCATTCCCATGTAGTTGTACTGGCGGCCCTGGTCGTCGAACCCGTGCGTCATTTCGTGACCGATCACCGTACCGATGGCCCCGTAATTGACGGCATCGTCGGCGTTGGGGTCGAAGAACGGCCACTGAAGAATTCCCGCCGGAAACACGATTTCGTTGCGCACGGGGCTGTAATAGGCATTGACCGTGGGCGGCGTCATGCCCCATTCGGTTTTATCGACGGGCTTGCCCAGGCGGCTTGCCATGTCGTTGTAGCGCCACTGGGCGAGGGTTTTTACGTTGCCAAAAAAGTTGTTGCGGTCAATGACCACGCCTTCGTAAGCCTTCCACTTGGTGGGGTAGCCGATTTTTGGGGTAAACGCGGCCAGTTTGCGGAGGGCCTGCGTCTTGGTTTCGGCACTCATCCAGTCGAGTTTCTCGATGCGGCGGGCAAAAACGGTACGCAGGTTGGCAACCAGTTCGTCCATCCGCTTCTTGGATTCCGGCTTGAAATAATCCCGGACGTAAAGCTGCCCGAGTAACTCGCCCATCATGCCGTCGGTACTGCTGGCGCGGCGCTTCCAGAGATCCTGCTGCACTTTCTGACCACTGAGGGTTTTGCCGTTGTAGTCAAAACTGGCCTTCACGAAGGGACTGCTCAGGTAGTTGGCTGCCCCGCTCAGGGCCGAAAATTTCACTTTGTTCTTCCAGGTTTCGAGCGGTTCGCTCTGAATCAGTTCGTTGAGCGTTTCGTAATATTTTGGCTGGGCCACGATGATTGAATCGCTGCTCATGCGCAACGCCGTTAGTCGGGCTGGCAGGTTGAGATTGGGCACTTTGGCGGCAAAATCCTTCTGGGCAAATTTGTTGTACTGCTTCACCGGGTCGCGCTGCTCGATGCGACTCATGTGCGAAGCCGCAATTTTGGTTTCCAGCGCGAGTATGTCCGCCGCCTGCTTGCGGGCGGTGGCTTCGGGCGTACCCGTGAGCGTAAAGAGCGTGGTGATGTACTCCACGTAGGCGTTGCGGATTTTCACCGTCGCCTCGTCGGTTTTGGTGTAATAATCCTTTTCGGGTAAACCCGTGCCCGTTTGGCGCAAGCCCACGATATGCACGTCGGGGTTTTTGGAATCCTGCGTCACGCCCGCGCCCAGAATCGCTGAGCCGCCTTCGAGCGGATGCGCAGCGGCGTAGGTGAGCAGGTCGTTGACCGACCTGATTTTATCGATTTCGGCCAGAATCGGTTTCACCGGCTCGTAGCCGCGCTTTTCGATGGCCAGCGAATCCAGGCCCGAGGCGTAGAAATCGCCTACCCGCTGGATCAGGCTGCCTTTTGCCGCTTTGCGGTCGGCGGAGGCAGCGTCGAGCAGGGTTTTCAGGTTTCGCTGATTGGCTTCGTAGAGCATATTAAACGAACCCCACGAGGTTTGCGAAGCCGGGATTTCGGTGTTCTTGAGGAAGCTACCGTTGACGTACCGGTAAAAATCTTCGCGCGGATTAACGGACTTGTCCATGCCCGATAAATCGAGGCCACGAACGGGTTTGGGTTCGTCGGTAGCCATGAAAGCCAGGGCCAGCGCACTACTCGTGACGAGCAATGAGAAAGAGATGCGATTCATTTGGTTTTGTGTTTGAAGTGGTTTAAAAGACGAAATTAACAAAAAATAGGTAGTTTGCGCCGAACCTCTTACTCCATCCTCTTCCATGAATCGCCGTTCCCTTCTACAAAAACTCACTGCCGGTGCGGCCCTCACCGCCGCGCCCGCTGCTTTTACCAAATCTTCCCCAAACAACCTCTCAGGGAGGTTGGGGGTATCGACTACTTATTACCAAATCTTCGCCCGCAGGCTGTCGGGCCGGTACATTTTATCGCCGGGCTTCACACCGAAGGCTTCGTAAAATGGCTCGAAGTTGCTCAGCGGGCCATTGGTGCGGAATTCGTAGGGCGAGTGCGGGTCGGTGTTGATGTTGATGCGCATGGCCTCGTCGCGGATTTTGTGGCGTTTCAGCTGGGCAAAAGCCAGGAAAAACCGCTGGTCGGACGTGAAACCATCAATTTTTTTACTGCTCTTGCACTGGGGCGTTAACGTCTTGAAGGCTTCGTAGGCGATGCCCATGCCGCCGAGGTCGGCCAGGTTTTCGTCCAGGGTGAGCTGGCCTTTCACGTGCAGGTTGTCAAGCACCGTGTAGCTGTCGTACTGGTCGATGAGGAGTTGGACTTTTTTCTTGAACGAATTGATGTCTTCTTTTTTCCACCAGTTTTTCAGCATCCCCCTGTAGTTGAGCCGCCGCCCGGAATCGTCGAAACCGTGGGTCATTTCGTGGCCGATCACCGTGCCGATAGCCCCGTAGTTAACGGCATCGTCGGCGGTGGGGTCAAAAAATGGCCACTGGAGAATCCCCGCCGGGAACATGATTTCGTTGTTCAACGGGCTGTAGTACGCGTTGACGGTCGGCGGCGTCACGTCCCACTCGGTTTTGTCCACGGGTTTGCCCAAGCGGCTCATTCGCTCGTTGTAGCGCCACTGACTGAGGGCTTTCACATTCCCGTAAAAATCATTGCGGTTGATAGTCACCCCTTCGTAGGCCTTCCACTTGCTGGGGTACCCGATTTTAGTCGTCAAGGCGGCGAGTTTTTTCTGGGCTTCAGCCTTTGTTTCGGCGCTCATCCAGTCGAGGCGGTCGATGCGGCGGGCAAACACCGTGCGCAGGTTGGTCACCATTTCGTCCATCCGTTTCTTGGCGACGGGACTGAAATACTCCTTCACGTACAACTGGCCGAGCAAATCGCCCATCAGGTCGTCCGTGGCCAACGAAATGATCTTCCAACGCTCGTACACTTTTACCC
>JAJAZB010000377.1 GCA_026785975.1 Cytophagaceae bacterium
CGGTAAAACTGCCGCCCGTCGGGCTACCCGTCAGGGTGACGGCCGCCGCGTTTTTGCAGTAACTCGCCGCCAGGCCGGTGATGCTCACGCTGGGCGGGGCGTTGACGGTCAAACTAAAAGCGGTGCTGGTGAACGAGTTACACGCCCCCGTCACCACCACCGAATAGCTGCCCGCATCGCTGTTCTGTACATTCGTCAGACTGAGCGTAGCCGAAGTCTGGGCCGGACTCAGCAGGCTACCGTCTTTGTACCATTGGTAGCCCGTAACTGTTCCCGTCACGCTGACCGAGACAGTGGCATTACCTCCGGCGCAAACCGCCGAACCCGATGCAGCCTGGCTCGTGATAGACACGCCCGAACAGCTCCCACCTGGGACGGTCAGCGTACTGCCGGAGGGGGCCATCAGGCTCAGTGCAAAGCCATCGGCAGAACTAAATAAACCCACAACGACGAGTTGATACGTCGTATTCGCCGTGGCCGAAAACGTAAGTCCCGAACCCACCGGGTCATTGCCAATAGCCACAAAGTTGGTACAGCCAGAGGGCGTAGTAGATGTTGTCTGGTACCAAAACAAACCCGTGTCGTCTGTGTTGGCCACCGAGGCAATGGGGTCGGTGATGCTGACCGTAATCTGACCCGTTACCGACGACGTGATGGCGTAGGTTCGGTAAGGTTCAACAGACGAATTGGGCGTGCATGCGCCCGATGTAGACCCTAAAAGCGGGAAAATGGCCGTTGGTGCACCCACAGTCGTTCCAGTGATGGTCGCCGTGTTTTGTGCAAGCAATCCTGTCGTATGCAGAAAGCCCAAAAAGAGTACGATGATATGCCGATTTTTTAATTTCATGGCCGTAGGGGTAGGGTCGTGCTGGCTATTTTGGGCTAGTTGCGCGAAGGAAAAATACCTTGCAAGGCAATTACAATATTGACCGTCAAATAGGGCGGCAAATTAGTATGCGCGGTGGCCGAACCTCCGTTCGAAATAACACTTGAACTACTGCCGGCTGAACCGCCATCTACCAGGCCAGTGCCCTGGGTACCGGTGGCATCCCGAATTTGTACTTTTTGCGTATTGAAGCCCAACGACGGAATTTGATTAGCCGCCAGCGTAACGCTACTTGCACCAAATCTTTCTCCTAATGGGTGGGTGGCACTGAAACCAAGCGGCATCCGGCCTCTGAAATCGGGCAGGGCAAAATTCGTTGTCCCATTACCACCATAGGTCGTGCCTAACAAAGAGAACAAAGCTGCATTTTGATTAATAAGTAATACCTGCCCGTTGCATAGAGCATAGCCCCTTGGTGCATAACCAAAGGCCACAATGCTCAGCTGACCAATGAAATCACCTTCCCCACCCAATGGAGCGGACATTGACTCTGTTGATAGAGGTTTTGCCGATGCGCGTGTCGCGAACAACCCCGCCACCATGCCGAGCAATGATTGCCGGAGAAAGGCCCTGCGAAATAGTGAATATACTTTCATGAGCTATATCAGTTTATGAACGTGGTGGAAAAATACCTTGCAAGGCAATAATGAAATTAATCGCCAGGAATGGGGGCATATTATTCACGGGCAAGGCAGAATTACTGCCGCTGAGTGTGGCGGCACCTACCTGTTTGCCGGTGGTTAGCCCCACACCCTGGCTCCCACCCGTACCCCGCACGGTGACGGTGGGCGCGTTGAGCGTAACGGACGGCAACTGCACCGTGGTTAAGGTAACGGTTTCTGAACCGCCCGGCTCTCCCAAATATCTTTCTCTTAAACCAGGCCCCTGACCGGCACCAATCGGAAACTGCCCTTGTAAATTAGGCAGGGCAAAATTCGTTATCCCATTACCACCATAAGTAGGCCCAAGAATTGAGAATAGGGCCGTATTCGAAGCGATTGACAGTACTCGCCCATCACAAAAAGCCCAGCCCATTGGCGCAAAATTGAACGGTACCATCTGTATTTCACCCAAAAAGGGGTCCTCGCCCAGCGCAAACAGCCGGTGCGTTCGGGAGTGCCCTTGCTGGGCGGGGGTTAGCATTGCTGCCGCCGGTGTGTCAGCACCGGAGAAAAGGCGTTTGAAAAAGTTTCTACGTTCCATGAGGGAGAAGTTGGTCAAGTCTTAGGGTCGAGATGGGAAAATGCCAGAGAGGGAAATACAAAAGTTAATTGACGAGTAGGGTGGCATATTATCGTGTGCTTCACCCGAGCCGCTACGGGTTAAGGGCGTGGTTGCCGTTTCTAACCGGCCATTGGTAGCCCCCGTCGTGGCGGTACCCACGGCCCGCACTTTAACCGTCGGTGTGCTTTGCGTAAGGGGAATATTTGCCCCAGCTAACGTCACCGTTTCTGAACCACCCCTCTGTGCTAAGACATAATTATCAAGACCAGGACCTTGACCCTGGTGTACCGGAATCCGCCCGCGCAAATCGGGCAGGGCAAAATCCGTTGTCCCATTACCACCATAGGCTGTTCCAATGAGATCGAAAAGGGCAGGATATTCTTCAGTAGCCAGTAGAGAACCATCACAAAATGCCCACCCATAGGGTGCAAAATTGCCGGCAAACATTATGATTTCACCGATCCAGGGGGAAAGAGCAGAAGTAGGCATCGCCAAATCGCCCTGGGCATCGTAAAACTGGCCCGGTACGAATTGTTTTTTTGAAGAGGCTCCCGCCCGGGCAGGCTCGGCAGACGGCCCCGCAAAAGTCTGCCAGAAGGTTGTTAGTAGATTGAATGATAAAGGCATTGGGTTGTCGTTATTAAATGGAACTAAACAAACGTAACTGACTGACTACGTTGACCAATGAAGAATTGGCCAAACGTAAGGATTACCCGTAATTTCTGTGCCCGTCGTGGGTTTATAGGTACCCTAATACTACTGGACAAATAGTGTAAGTATTTAAAAGTGAGGGGATTATGGTGTAAATTTGTTTTACCAGAACAAAAAGCACATCAAAATGCACCGCATCGGCGGTCCGACCTCACATCAACAAATTTAGTCTCTATCACGCGGATTTTGGTCGTTCAACAATCCAAAATTTATTCATCATTGTTGGATGTATCATTCAAGGTAAGACCGTCAACCTTTATGATCTCAAAGATGAAGTTGGTAAAATCGCGGAAAAGTACAAAAGTAAGTCCGACAGTCATTATCGACGCTTAACTCGCTTCTTTACGAAATCCTCCAAAAGTCTTCTTTGGGTATCAGTTCTTAAACTATGGGATGTCCTTGTTAGGGAAAGATAAAAGCGTATGTTATTTAGACGGCACGGAGTAGAGCATTAGTAGTAAAAATATAATTTCCGCCTCTTGCGCCTTTGGCCGTGATGCGGATCTGGTAGGGGCCACCCGTAGCCGGGGCTGTCCAGGTGGCAGGGGTGCCGTTTGTACTACTAACGGC
>JAJAZB010000378.1 GCA_026785975.1 Cytophagaceae bacterium
ACAAACCGAGCCATCGAATTGGGCGAGCCGAGAGTGCTTTTTATTTCGGTCTGTGTGCCACAGACCGAGGTGAAGTTTTTCTTCTATCACCGTAGTCTATTCATACAGAACGCCAAACTTCGGTAGTGGAATTAAAAAGTCGATACTGAAGCCATATCTAAATTGGGTAGTGGAACTAAACAGTTGATGCTGAGGCGATTTCTAAATTGTAATAATAAGCCCAAAGTTTGAAATGAAGGTTAAGCCTATATTCTTTTTTTGGAAAAGAAAGGCTTTTGCGAACTAATCGGCTAAATCGCTGCCGAATCGTATTATCAATTCGTTCGACATGGGCGGTTTCTCCGGTTTCTTTACCGACTTTCTTGTGCGTATTCGTTGGGATACAATTATACGATTTCCAAAAATCACTAAAACTAATGCATTTCAAATATGCATAGGGCAATTTTCGCCAAAGGCGTTTGCAGGATTGCATTGATCGGCACGGACCGCCCCGCATCCCCAATGAAGAAATAAATGATTTGCTTCGTTTGGCGACACTGGGCAATCCAAATTCGTATCTGATTGACTCTTATACGAATAAAGCTAAAAACTTCATCTACTTCCAAAATAGATTGACCGAGTTCAGGTAGAATGGTAGATTTGAAATTCGCTAAACTTTGGGCTTTTTTTTAACCAATTTCGAACTGTTGTGTGGCTAATTTTGAAGATTCTTGCGGTAGAACGAAAGCTGTTTCGTTCCTTGTAGGTTTGAGTAACTTCTTCAGAATCGAGGATACGGCTGGCTTGGACACGATCTAAAACACGGGTTACGCCACAATCTTTGCACTTGTAACGTTGATGACCAAAAGAGTTTTTACCATTACGGACAATATTGCTGCTTTTGCAGCAATGACAGGTACGAGTTTCGATAATCATACGGTGATTAATTTTAAAAAACAAAGTTACAAATCAACCTTTATTTTCCACTACCCAAACTCCCATTCAAAACCGCTCCATGTAATGCGTTAAAATCCCAAACTCGTCTTCTCTCGTCTCGTAGAACGTTGCTGACGACCAACGATAGTTTTCAGGCTGGTCAGCCAGGTTCCAGCGTTCGTGTAGCGGATCACGGTGAATGTAGTCCAGTTTTTGTTCAACCTTTAACCGAGAGTTCATAAGTATTGCCAATGGGTTGCGCCGCCAAATGCGATGTTGCCGTTCGGCGTCGTTCACCACAAAGTAAGCCAGTACGTTGGGGTGATTGCTTTTCAAATCCTTCACGGTTTCGTGGGCTGTGTGTTTGTTGAAACTGGCATAGGGCATCTCTTTTCCTACCTTGCTTTTCATCTCCCAAACTAAGTGTAAATGGTTGGGCATAATCACGAATCCATACACGATAACGTGTTTCTCCTCAACTAATTCTTTCAAATAGTCAACAACGATTTCTTTGTATTTGTCGGGTTTAAGCAAACAGTGCCATCGGTAAACGGTATCCGTCCAGAAGTACACTTCATCCAGAAACATCCGCGAGTTACGAACACCGAGTAGTTCTTTATTGACAAGTTAGATCATTTCAACGGATGTTTTGGGAAAGCATTTCGGCCTGTGTGCCACAGGCCGAGGTGATTTGCCAGCACCGCCAGTAAGGTAGAAAAAGTCCCCGCCAAAGGCACCAAAACACCCCCATTTTGTGTTAAAACATCATGCTAAAACTGCTGAAAATCTTCTGTTTAGTCGGCCTTCTTGCCTTTGCTCTGATCCGCTGCACCAACGTTTCGTTCCCCAAAGTTTTCCAATCGGCCTCGGATTCCGTTGAGAAATTGTTTGTGCCCGCATCGCCCCGGGATACCTACGAAAAGGGCCTCCGCCGCGCTAAACTCGATAAAACCACCGCCGGGCAAGCCTGGCTCGACGCGGGCGAACGTGCCCTGAACGACTCGCTCGTGGTGGGCCTGCCGTTTCGCGAAACCGGCGTATTTCCCCTCGAAATTCCACTGGCGTACAGCTACCGCGTCAACGTACCCGCCGGGCGTCGGCTGGTGGCGCGGGTGAGCGTACCCAAACGGACGGACACCCGGCCCCTCGACGCACGTCGGGGCGAAACCAAGCCCGATACGACGTTCCGCATGTTTGTCGATTTGTTTGAACTTAAGGATAACGGTAAGCCCAAGCGGGTGAGTTTTGCCCAAAACGGCGAGGCCATTAGTCGGGAATCTACGGAGGAAACTACGTTTCTGCTTCGCGTGCAGCCGCAGTTGCAGCAGCGGGGGCAGTTTATGATTACCCTCGAAAATCAGCCCTTGCTGTCGTTTCCGGTGGCGGGGAAAAAGTACGAAAATCTTATTAGTTTCTGGGGTGCGGCCCGCGATGGCGGTCAGCGCCTGCACGAGGGCATCGACGTGGCGGCACCACGCGGTACGCCCGTCGTGGCTGCTGCCGATGGCATCGTGAGTCAGGTGACGACCAATCGCCTCGGTGGGTTGGTGATTTACCAACAGGATACCGAACACGACCTGACGCTGTACTACGCGCACCTCGACCGACAACTAACTACGCCCGGCCAACGCGTGAAGCGCGGCGATACGCTGGGGCTGGTGGGCAACACCGGCAACGCCGTCACCACTGGCCCGCACCTGCATTTTGGGGTTTACCAAAACTTCCGGGGGGCGACGGACCCGCTGCCCTACGTCGATACGCGGGGTAGTGTGCCCGCTCCCGTCACCGCCAATACCACCCGGTTGGGCGGTTGGATGCGTACTCTGCCTTCCTGGATTGCCTTCCGGAAATCACCCCGGACGAGTGCAAGCGCGGCGTTGAGTTTACCGAAAAATACGGTCTTGCGGCCCCTGGCAGCGACGCAGAATTGGTACCGGGTGGCGTTGCCCGATGGAACGCAGGGGTATTTGCAGGCGGCGCAGGTGCAGCACGTGGGTCAACGCATAAGCAAACGAACCCTGACCTCGACGCAGCCGCTCCTGGCCGCATTAACGCCGCAAACGGATACCCTCGACGTGCTGACGGTCAATGAGCGGGTCAATGTGCTGGGGCAATTTGGCGGGTACCAATTGGTCGAAACGCCCGACCGCAACGGTCGCCTGATGACGGGCTGGATGCGGGACGGGAAGTGAGACGGTATTTTAGGAACGGGTTAAAGGGTCACTCTGGATGGGGTGACCCTTTGTTTTTTGAAGCCAGTTAAAAAAAGCAATCTGTCATCCCGACGTCAGGAGGGACCTTGTATTCGCCACCCAGCAAGGTCCCTCCTGACGTCGGGATGACAGACTGATTAATTTCAAAACAAAATCAATCTTTCGCCAGCGTTTTCATCCGGGACTTCGTCTATGGATTCATACCCCTAAACGGCGTTTTTAACATGAAAACAAGGTACACCTTCAGCCGGGCACTGTGGCTTGGCCTACTTCTTGGTTGGCTGGGCACGGGTTGCGGGACCCGCACGGCGAAAGAAACTGCCCCGCAGAGTGAATGCCGGATTCAGAAAATTGTTCGCACCACGCCGGGCACCCAAACCGACGAAACGACCTACGAGTACGACGCGCCGGGAAACCTCGTGCGCACGACGCAGATTCGGGACGGGCGAACCGTGAACGGGGCCAGCATCTCGACCGGTTCTTTCACCACCACGGCAAAGTACACGTACAATGCCGAGGGTTTTCTGACGAATTACGCCTGGCTGAGTAGCGCCCGCTCCAGTTTTTCACTGAACGGAAACGTCACGACCGAGCCGGTTCTGGAACATTCTACCAACACCACGTACACCTACGCCAACGGACGGGTAACGGGCTACACGTCAAAGCGAGTCAGTCCATTCGGGCTGACGACGAACACCACCGGCACCTACGAATACGACGAATCGGGTAACGTAGCGAAGGAAACGCGGACGACTGCTTACGAGATTGCGCCGGGGAAAACGCCGGAAATGCCCGCGTACCCCGCCGGATTTCAGCAAACCTGGCTCTACCGGGGCAATCAACTGATTGATTACACGCTGAAAACCGCCAACACCGAATCGCATCCGTACACGATTCAGAACGGGTTGGTGATGAAATCGGTAGGGCCGACGGGGAGTTTTACCTGCGAATACGACGACCGGCAGCGACTGGTCAGGTTTGAGGCGAAAGACGCCAACAATCAGGTCAACCACTACTACACGCTGGCCTGGGATACGGGAAAACCCGCCACCGAGGCGACGCCCGACTTCAAGGGCTTTCCGGTGCGTGAGGTCGCAGTGGGGCATTACGGCGTTTGGGGGCAGGAGGGAAGAGCTACGTTTGGGCGGGTGGAACTGGAGAAGAGTTATCAGTTTTTTGCCAATTATTCCGGTACGCAAGTCGTCCCGCTTGGTGCGTTTACTTACGGCAACCAAACCAACGGGCGCGGATTTCCGACCAGCATCGCCATTGAATCGAAGGATTTATCGCCGGGCAGTTCTTCTCCGGTAACTCGTAAAATTGAAACGTTCACGTACAGCAACTGTGATTGAAATCCGTTAAAAATCAACTTTATCAACCGCTAAAATCCGTTTGACCGAGCGCTCTGTTTCTGACCTTCTGGAAGGTTGCCGCCGGGGCAACCAGGCCGCGATGAAGGCGTTCTACGAACGTTACTACGGGTATGCCCTTTCGGTTTGCCTGGCGTACGCCAACGACCGCGAAGACGCCCGTGAACTGTTGAACGACGGGTTTCTAAAGATTTTCAGGAATTTAAAGGAGTTGAAAAACGAAGCGGTATTGCTGCCCTGGCTGCGGCGGATTATGGTGAACACCGCCATCGATCACCACCGCAGAGCCTTGAAACGCGCCGTAGAAATCCCCGTCGAGGCCGTGGAGTATCGGCTGGAAGAACCGTACCTGAACGACGAAGCCCTGTTTGCGCAGCTTTCGGCGGAGAATATTCTGAGCGTGTTGCAGCAGTTGCCCCTTCCGTACCGTCTGGTATTCAGCCTGTACGTGCTGGAGGGGTATTCACACCGCGAAATTGCTGAGCGATTGCACCTGGCCGAAAGCACCTCGCGGGCGCACCTGACCGAAGCCAACCGGCTGATGCGCCGCGTCCTGAAGGCCCAAATCAACGAAGATTATGAGCGAACCAACCGACGCCGATAAACGTCTCCACGACTGGGTGCGCCAAACGCTGCACAGCAACCAGCCTGCCGAACCCGCGCAGGATTGGGAACGGCTCCAGCGTGCTCTGCGACGGCGGCGCTGGGGTCGGGTGGGGGCGTTGGTACTCGTGGGTTTGCTGGTAGGCCTTGTTGCCTGGATCGTTTTGAATGACTCAAAGCGTCAATCTTCGCCGACGCTGCCGACGGAAATTTCGCCCGGGTCAATGGGCATTGAATCAAACGTTTCCGCTGCGAACTGCGCACCCAGCCGAAAAATGCAACGGGTTAAGCCGAAATCGAAACCCACGCCCCCGACGAAATTGGTCGCGACGAGTAGATTGAGGCCATTGGGCCAAACAAGTTTGCAAACGCCCGTTTCTCTCACCCAGCCCGAACGAATCGAGTTGGCCAGTCCCGGTACGTTGGCGTTTCGCCAGGAGGCGTTTACATTGAAAACAGGTTTGGCCGAGCAACTTCGTCAGCAACGTATTCTGGCCCATAATTCGGAAGAAGCGGCCATCGAGCACCAGATGCTGACGGGCGATTTTGGTCCCGATTCCACCTCGTACCACGCCCTGTCGCGCAACTTGCGCCGCTGGCCGGATGCCGTCATCGTCTGCGATCTGACCTCAAGCATGTATCCGTATAGTACGCAGTTGTTCGCGTGGTTCAAGAAAAACGCCCGGAATCCGGCGGTGAAAGGGTTGGTTTTCTTTACCGATTGCGACAGCCTGGGGCGGCAAACCTACCCCGGTGGCCCTGCCGGGCAATTCTTCGTCACCCGTGAACGGGATGCCGTAAACGCATTGCCCATTCTGCTCGCCGCCGCCCGAAACACGCTCATCAACCTCGACCGCGACGAGAACGACGTCGAAGCCTTGCTGTTTGCCCAGAAAACGTTTCCCGACGCCAAACACCTGATTTTGCTGGCCGACAACAGCAGCGGCGTCAAAGACCTGGCAACACTCGATCGGATTCGTAAACCCGTTCACGTCGTGCTTTGCGGAACACCCTGGGACTCGACGCGAATGGCGTTTCAACCGGATCATTTTACCATCGCCAGCCGCATGCGGGGGAGTTTGCACACCATCGAAGACGACCTCAAACCGACCGATATTGTCCAAAATACCGTGTTGCGCGTCGGCTCCACGTACTACCGCTACAACGCCCGCAAGGCGCGGTTTAAAGCCACGCGCTTCCGCAAACGGCCCATTCGGGTTATGGGGCTTTTTTGGTTGTGAGGCGTTTTCAGGTCATATTTTTGAAGCGCTCGTTTACCCGTCCGACGTCAAAAAGCCGTCGGACGGGACGGGACGCTACCGGTCGGACGGCCGCCGTCCGACCGGTAAAAAGCTGAATTACTACGCCGAGCTTCTTGTCAAAAGGCTAAAGTCAAGTTTTAAAAAAGGGCGAATTAACGATTTTTAGAAATGGGGGCCCTTTCTACTTTCAGAGTCAGGTACTACTTCATTCACCGGGGCTACCCGAACCAATCGGGCCAACGCGATTGGTCGTAGGATTCGGGGTACTGGTCGACTTTGTCCCTGAGGCACGAAATTTTTCAGTTCCAAGTCCTAATCGTCAGCCAATCAAGGCGTAACTTTCGAGGCTTTTTGGACGTTCCGCACGGAATTTCCAACCTCTACTGATATTTAGAACAACATGATAAGAAGTGTTTTTTTCCTGAGCGCCGTTTTAGGCGGTTTCCTGCTGTTCCTGACGAGTTGGAACACGACCGACGAAGGAAAGCTACTGGTTTTCGCGAAAAACGCGGCGAACCAAACGAGTCCCGCGCGGGCACTGACGGCCTTGGCGTTGCGCAGTGGTTTGACCGTCGACACGACCAGCAACATTGCTTACCTGACCGAAGATTCCCTGAAAAAGTATCGGACGGTGGTGTTGGTCAACGCCTCGCCGGATGGGTTTGAAATCGGCCAGCAAAACGACCTGGAGCGTTTCGTGCAGGCCGGTGGTGGCCTGGCGCTGCTGAGTGCCGGTCCGGTCAATCCCTACCAGTGGCGCTGGTACCACGATTTGACGCGTACCGATTCGTCCCAACTCTGGTCGCGGGAGTACGACGGGGGCCGGGTGTTTTTTGCCGCCAACGGCGGAACGGTCGAGAAGTACGGCGATGAAGCCTTTGGTAAGTCGATGGTGGAGGGGCTGCGGTACGCTCTGGGCAGCAAGGCGTTGTCGTACCAATCGGCCCGCACGTTGCGGGTACCCGAAGAAAATCGCTTCACCGTTTCGGTGTTGGATTCCTACATGTACGAGCCTATCGAAATGGAAGTTCTGGCCGATGGCCGGGTGCTGTTCATCGAGCGTCGGGGTGCTGTCAAGCTGTACGATCCCGCGCAGAAAGCCACGCGGGTCATCAATAATTTGCCGGTGAACATCCTGGGGAATTACGAAGACGGGTTGCTGGGCATGGAACTGGATCCGCAGTTTGAGCAGAATCACTTCGTGTATCTCTACTACTCGCCCGTTGGCAAGGAGCCGGTCCAGCATCTTTCCCGGTTTGTTTTCAACGGCGACAGCCTGTTGCCCAGTTCGGAAAAAGTGGTGATGAAAGTGCCCGTGCAACGCGAAACCTGCTGCCACTCCGCCGGAAACGTGTATTTTGCGAAGGACGGAAATCTATACCTCTCAACCGGCGACAACACCAGTTCCAAAGAATCCGACGGTTTTTCTCCACTGGACGAGCGGCCGGGTCGTGCTCCCTTCGACGCCCAGAAATCGTCGGGTAACGCCAACGATATGCGCGGCAAAATTCTGCGCATTCACGTCGAATCCGACGGATCGTACACCATTCCCGATGGTAATTTATTTCCGAAAGACGGCTCGCAGGGACGCCCTGAAATTTACGTCATGGGTGCCCGCAATCCCTACCGCATTTGGGTCGACAAGAGGGGATTTTTGTACTGGGGCGACGTAGGCCCCGATGGCGGGACCGCCAATGAGCGCGGCCCCAAAAGCCATGATGAATGGAACCAGGCCCGCAAGCCGGGCAATTTTGGCTGGCCATATTTCGTGGGCGACAACAAAGCCTACGCCGATTTTGACTTTGCTACCAACAAAGTCGGGCCGCTGTTCAATCCCGAACAACCCCTGAATGAATCGCCCAACAACACGGGTTCCAAGACGTTGCCTCCGGCGCAAAAACCCATGATTTGGTACCCGTACGACAAGTCAGTGGAGTTTCCCATGCTGGGCCTTGGCTCACGCAGTGCGATGGCGGGGCCGTTTTACTACGCGGAGGCCTACCGGGCGTCGAACGCGAAGTTTCCGGCGTATTTCAACAACAAAATGTTCATCTACGAATGGGCGCGTAGCTGGATCAAACTCCTGACCTTCAACGACGCGGGCGATTTACAACAGATTGAATCCTTCTTGCCAACCACGTTTGTTTCCAAACCCATTGATATGAAATTCGGCCCCGACGGGGCGATGTATGTGTTGGCTTACGGCGTGAATTACTTCGCGCGCAACCCCGATTCGCAGTTGCTCCGCATTGAGTACACCGAAGGCAACCGCCGCCCCGTGGCCAAAATTGCCGCGCCTACGCTGGTGGGGGCGGCTCCGTTTACCGCCAAACTTTCGGCTAAGCAGTCGTTCGACTACGACCGGGGTGATCGGGTCAGCTACCAGTGGACGTCGGGGCATGGGCAGTCGTCTTCGGCGGCGGAACCCGTCTTCCGGTACACCAAGCCGGGCGTTTACCGGGCCAAACTAACCGTCACGGACGCCCAGGGTGAAAAAGCCACCACCGAAACCGTGTTGAAAGTGGGCAATGAAACGCCACGGGTGGGCATCGTCGTGAAAGGAAACCGCAGTTTTTATTTCGATAATTCGCCCATCGCGTACCAGGTGACCGTGCGCGATAAAGAAGATGGAGTTCTGAACAAAGGCATTTTGCCCAAACAAGTGAAATTCGCGGTTGATTATCTCGCCGAGGGCAAAGACCTGGCCTTACTGGCTTCCAACAGCCAGAGCACCGGCGACGTTTCGGTGAAATATTTGTCGGGAAAAACCCTCGTCAACACCAGCGATTGCAAAGCCTGCCACGCCATGAGTGCGAAGTCGATTGGCCCGAGCTACCTCGACGTGGCCCGGCGGTACAAAAGCACGGACGAAGCCGCCGTGACCATGTTGGCGAAAAAAATCATTACCGGGGGCAACGGCAATTGGGGGCAAAACATGATGGCGGCCCACCCCCAACACACCGGACAGGAAACGACCGACATGATCCGCTACATTCTGTCGCTCAATCAGGCTGCCAGCGCCAGCCTACCGCTGCAAGGGACGTACACGTTTAAAGAACAGCCCGGCAACAAGCAGACGGGTACTTACGTGGTTACGGCCAGCTACACCGACAAGGGCAACGCGTACACCGGGCCACTGACGGGCCGCAACACGGTGCTGTTGCGCAACCCAAAAGTCGAGGCGGAATCGTTCGAGATGTCGAAGAGTGTGGATCGCAAACACCGCGACGGCACCGACCTGACCGTGGTGGGCGATATCAAAAATGGGTCGTACATCGGCTTCAAAGCCTTGGACCTGACGGGCGTTCGGCAGTTAATCTTCAACGCCTCGCCGGTCGCGAAGGGGGGGCAAATTGAGGTACGGGCGGGTTCGCCCAGCGGAAAACTCCTCGGCACTGCAACGGTGACGCCACCACCTACGCCCGCTGGGTCGGCCACGCCCGCCCGACGGGGTTACCAATGGCAGAAAGTAACGACGCCCCTGGAGACACCCACGGGCGTAACCGATTTATTTTTCGT
>JAJAZB010000379.1 GCA_026785975.1 Cytophagaceae bacterium
GAAACCCAGGTACTCAACCCACTCTGGCTCACGAAAGCCGTGTACGCGCTGGTGAACGCCAAGGAGGGCGTACAAAACGAAGGCTTCCTGACCCACGATGAAGCCCTGCACATTCTGAGAAGGGTGCAGGACCAGGAACCCCGCTACAAGTACGACGGCAAGTGCGCCTTCGTGATCGGGATGCTGGAAGAGTTTGAGTTGTGCTACGAAGTAGAACGGGGCCGGAAGTGGCTGCTACCCGGTTTACTGCCCGTCGGCGAGCCGACTTTTGCGTTCGAGTATGTCGCCGCGCTTCGGTTTCAGTACCAGTACGACTTTTTGCCTAACACCATCTTTCCGCGTTTTCTGGTACGGATGAGTTGGTGGATTCACGAAGGGCTGCAATGGCGCTCGGGTGTCGTGCTAAAAGATAAGGTGTCGAAATGCGTAGCCGTGGTGAAAGTAGACAAGGAAGACCGGAAGATTGAGGTTTGGGTAACGGGGGAACCGGCGGAGAAGCGCCGGGATTTTCTGACGGTTATTCGAGGTATGATTGGTGAACTGAACAAGAGTTTCCCAAAACTCAGTGTCACGGAGCGAGTTCCCTTGCCCGATCATCCAGAGGTGACGATTCCATACGAAAACCTACTTAAGCTGGAAGTAAGAGGCAGGACAGAACATTACTTTCCCGAAGTAGATCAGGAATACGCCGTGCAAGGCTTGCTGAACGGATTGGTTAGTCCTAACGACCCGGAACGCACTGCACAAGCGGAACGACCACTGCGGGTATTTATTTCTTACGCTCACGATGACAATAGCATTTACAAATACAAAGATGAATTCCTCAAAGCCATCCGTCCCCTCGAACGCGCCGAGCGCATTACCGTCTGGGATGACGGAGTGCTGGTAGCGGGGGAACGTTGGAACGACGAGATTTTCCGGCACTTGGAGGAAGCCGAAATTTTCGTCGCACTTGTGAGCAAAAATTTTATGGCTTCGGACTTTTGCGTTTCAAAAGAAATGGAAGCGGCGAAGCAGTCAGGCAAAACAATAATCGCTATTCAATTGAAGCCAACTGCTGCCTACCGGGATGCGTTCGGTCAGTTGCAGGACATTCCCAGACAACCTATCAACCAATACAAAGACCCTGATGATGGTTGGAACGATGTGTACGTGGAACTGAAGAAAGCCATTGATTACTGGAAAGAGAAATTGCGAAAAGAAGCCGAGACCGCTGGCAGAAGCGAATGGAAAATCCGTGATTCGCGGAAATAAAACCTACCACCGTGGTCTGTCCCCTGACAGACTACAACTTCTAAACACGTTTTGCATTTCCCCACATTATGACCTGTATGTCGGGAAACAGGCCAGAACTGGTCAGTAATTTATGGTCTGTCAGGGGACAGACCACGGTGGTAGAATCGTAAAAATTTGAGTAAATTATAAATTACCCCGCAGTAGCTCGCGAGCCGCCGTCGCTCACATCTTGCGAGTGACTTTTATTTTTAAGCCCTCCGGGCGTAGTAACGGATACCTGCTAATCTCTGCTCCCGAAAGCCCTCTTCGAAGAATTCATGGCCGCAAATTTGAGAATTGTTGCCCGTGAAACCACACGAGTCCCAATTTTTGCCATCTTGCCAAAAACTCCAAGCCTCCATGAATCGCCGCACCTTCCTCGCTACTTCCCTCGCTACAACCGCCGCCCTCGGCGCGGGTTGCACCCGCCCAGCCAGCCGCGCCCTACCCGAACCCAACGCCGCCCGCCTACCGCGCTGGCGGGGTTTCAACCTGTTGGCTAAATTTAACGCTGGTAAACCCACGGCTTTTCGCGAAAAGGATTTTGAACTGATGCAGGAATGGGGCTTCAACTTCGCCCGCCTGCCCATGTCGTACCACTGCTGGAGCAAGCCCGACCCGGCGGTCTGGACGCAGATGGACGAGGCCCAACTCCGCGACGTGGATCAGGCCGTGGCCTGGGGTAAAAGCCACAACGTCCACGTCAACCTCAATATGCACCGGGTGCCGGGCTACTGCGTAAACCCGCCCGCCGAGCCGCTCGATCTCTGGCACGACGACCGCGCCCTCCAGGCGGCTTGTGCGCACTGGCGGCATTTTGCCACGCGGTATCAGGGTATTCCCAATCAGCAACTTAGTTTTGACCTCATCAACGAGCCGCCCGCCATCGCCGAAGCCGATTATGCCCGCGTGATCCGCGCATTGGTGGCGGCTATCCGTGCGGTAGATCCCAATCGCCTCATCATCGCCGATGGGCTACGCTGGGGTACGACGCCCGTGCATAGCCTCGCCGACTTGAACGTGGCGCAGAGTACGCGGGGGTACAACCCCATGCCGATCAGCCACTTCCGGGCCAGTTGGGTCAAGGGTTCCGATACCTGGGCGATTCCCGAGTGGCCGCTGAAATCAGCCAACGCGCTGATCGACAAGGACTATTTGCGGAAAAACTTCATTCAGCCCTGGCAGGCTTTGCAGGACAAACGCGTCGGGGTACACGTGGGGGAGTGGGGCGCATTCAACAAAACGCCGCACGACGTGGCCCTGCGCTGGATGGAAGACAACCTGCAACTCTGGCAGGAAGCGGGTTGGGGCTGGTCGCTGTGGAACCTCGACGGGGCGTTTGGCATCCTCAACAGTGGCCGCACCGACGTGGCCTACGAAGAGTTTCGCGGCGAAAAACTCGACCGAAAGATGTTGGAATTGCTGAGGAAATATTAGTCTGAACCAGGATTGGCCAGGATTTTAGGATGTACAGGATGATAATACCCGTTTTTGAATTCCTGAATTTTAATCCTGACAATCCTAAAATCCTGGCCAATCCTGGTTCAGACTAATCCCAGCACTCCATCAACAATAAATCGCCCGTGGCGTACCGGATTTGGACCAGGCCGTCGTGGTCGGCTTCGTTGCTGCTGCCGGTGCGGTAGCCGAGGATGAGGGCTTCGTCGTCGAGATTGTACTTGAGATTTTTTGTGGAAATACCCGTCACGGTACCCACCGGAATCAAGCTCAGTGGCGTGGCGGCGGGGTACCATTTTTCAAAAATCCGGGGGAGTAGAAAGACGCGGGAATGGTCGTCGGCCAGGGTAATGGCCAACTGGTCGCGGTAGCGAACGACGTTGGTCAGGTTGGTGATCGTGTGGTCGGCGCGGCGGCCCGTTGCCCAAACCACGTTGGCGGCCCGGTGTCCGCGCTCAATCAGGTAATCGAAGGCTTTTTCCAGATCGGTTTTGTTCTGGTCGGGCGTGTGAATAATGTCGATCGGATACTGTCGTTGCCGAATGCTTTCGGGGTCGAACGCTTGCCTATCGAAGTCGCCCAGGAGCGCGTCTATCTTGATGCCCAAGTCGAGTACCCGGTGGATGGCCCCGTCTAAAACCACGACGTAAGGGGACCATTCCAGCAGTTGTCCCAGGAGTTCAGCACTACACGCTTCGCCATTGGCGATGATGAGCGCGGGTTCCTGATTTTCGCGAACGATATGATGAGAAGACAAAAGAATTACGATTTACGATGCGGTCCGCTGCCGCAGTACGAGTTACGAATTGGAGACGTGTATTTCCAAATCGTATCTCGTAATTCATAAATCAACGCGTACGGGGACCGAGTACGGAGGAGCCACCGACTTCGATGAGGCGGGGACGCGAGGGGCGAAGGGTGTGGTACGATTTCATAACTTGTGTTGTTTTAAGAATTGATGAATACTCTTGCTGTATTGCGAAACAAAATTAATGAAGCCCCACCGTCCTTTGTAATCAAAATAAGACGAATGACGATATAGCTGGTTGAACGGATAAAAACGACTTATGAACTGATAAAGCCAAAATAAAATCTGTATAAATTTTGTATTTTACTGATAAATATATGCGTTCATGCCGTTTTATGATTGAAATTATATAATTAATCTAAGAAATTTTGAATAAATGGCATTCCGGAAAACTTTCTTCTTCACTGCTTCATTTCGGACAAATAAATGCTTCCCACTTCCGAAATTCATTCCACATTCGATCTGTCCATTGACTTAGGTAACACGTTTGCCAAAACGGGATTATTCCGGGAAGATACCTTGGAGGAAACCCGCTGGCGGCTTACGCTTGATGAACTGATAAATTACGTTGGGGCAGTACGCCCCCGGCGGCTGATGCTCTCGTCGGTAGGGCGAACCGAGGCCGAATTACGCGCCGACTTCGAACCATTTGCCGCCGAGCTTTATTTCCTGAATCCCCAGATGCCCGTACCCATCACCAAGAATTACGAGACGCCCCAAACGCTCGGTGCCGACCGCGTGGCTGCTGCGGTGGGCGCGCGCGCGTTGCACCCGGCCGACAATTGCCTGGTCATCGATATGGGCACCTGCATTACCTACGATTTCGTGGATCGGCACGACGTTTTCCACGGCGGGCTGATTTCGCCGGGCCTGCGTATGCGATTCCGGGCGATGCATTCGTTTACCCAACGGTTACCCGAGTTGGACGTAGATGGCGTTATTCCACCCCTCGTGGGCAAAAACACCCGCCACGCTATGCAAAGCGGAGTGATGAATGGGTTGGTGGCCGAACTCAATGGCATTATCGCTCAATATCGAGTGTTGCATCCTGATTTCCAGACGATTGTGTGTGGGGGGGATGCACGTTTTTTTGAATCCAGTTTCCAAACGCCGATATTTGCGTACCCGGAATTGGTTTTAGTGGGTCTCAACCGTATTTTAAAACATAATGTCCACCTTCGCGAGTAGTTATTGGTTATTGGTTCATCGTTATCGGTTCATTCGCTACGCTCTTCCCGTATTCATTGTTCATTGTTCATTGTTCATTGTTCATTCCGCCGCCCTCGCGCAGGGCATTGGCAATGCACCGTATTCGGCCCTGGGGGTGGGCGAAACGTTCAGCGGGGGGTTCGCCGTCAACCAGATGATGGGTGGTTCGGGCGTGGCGGCTTCCAATGGTATTTACATCAACAACCTCAACCCGGCGCTCCTGGCCCGCAACCGCAACGTCACGTTTGAGGTGGGTTTGCTGGGCCAACTCAAGCGCCTCAACGACGGTACCCAGCGGCAGCAAACCGCTGGCGGCAACCTCAATTACCTGACGCTGGGATTGCCCATCAACCGGCGCTGGACGGCCAGCATCGGCCTGCAACCCTACAGCTACGTGGATTACGAAATCCGGGAAACCAAGCCGATTTCTGGCTCCATTTATTACGCGGATTACACGTACAAAGGCAATGGCGGACTTAGCCGCGTGGCGTTGAACAACGGGTTCTCAATCGGGAAAAGCCTGTACGCGGGTATTTCGGCGTCCTATCTTTTTGGCAACATCAACCGACAGGCCATTTCACGACTGCGGCTTTTCGATGCGGCGCAGGATTATCAGATCTCCTTGCAGAACCGGGTGAACTACCACGATCTTACCTTCAAGGGTGGGCTGGCCTGGCGGCAAAAACTGCGCGAGAAGTTGTTTTTGAACCTGGCGGGTACCGCCGATTTTGGCACGGATATTCGGGCCGAACAGATCCGCTCGTACGAAGTTCTGGACGTGTCGGACCAACTCATTCCGGGGACGCTACCCGACACCGTGAACCGCGATACCAATGGCTCGGTGCGCCTGGCTCCCACGTACCGGGTGGGCCTGAGTCTGGAAAGCCCGTTCAAATTCACGTTCAATGCCGACCTGGCCTGGCATAGAGGATCAAAGTTTCGCAGTTTTGGCAACACGGGTAACCTCGACGAAAAACTGCGCGATAGCTACACGGTGTCGGTGGGAGCCGAGTACACGCCCAATATTCTGGCGGCAACGGGCTACTGGAAGCACGTGCCGTATCGGTTGGGTTTTAGTTACGGCAAAACTCCGTACAGCGTCAACGGCCAGCAACCCAATGAATGGAGTGTGAGTACCGGAATGTCGCTTCCGCTCAGTCG
Source organism: Cytophagaceae bacterium (assembly GCA_026785975.1). Lineage (GTDB taxonomy): Bacteria > Bacteroidota > Bacteroidia > Cytophagales > Spirosomataceae > JAJAZB01. Next base: position 5,912 of record JAJAZB010000379.1, read on the forward strand.
GGGTGGCCTTTCCGACCTAAACCTTGCGTTTACCTACGGGCAGCGGGGTGCCGCTGGCGGGGGTCTGATCCAGGAGCAGTACGGACGGTTTTTGATGGGCTTTACGTTCAACGACCGTTGGTTCCAGCGCTTGGTGATTGATTAACCGGGGTAACTACGAACTTTAGTTGGGAACGCCCAGTTCGTAGAACTGTTGCTGGCAGACAGCAATGAGTAATTTGGGAGAATGCCGTCATGAAAAAGTCTGTATTTCAAACAATTGGGAAGCGTTGGCTTCCTCTTTGTTTTTCGGGAATTCTCCTGCTGTTTGGCTGCAAGGAAGAGAATCTTAACGCCGACGTGGAGTACACCGGGCCGACCTCCGAAACCAACGACGTGGTGATGCTGTACAGCGATTCGGCGCGACTGGCCGTAAAAATGATGACGCCCAGGCGCCTCGAACAGGCCAACGGCGATCATATTTTTCCCCAGGAAGTCAAGTTGTTTTTTTATGATCGCAGCGGACGGCAAACCTCCACCCTGCGCTCGGACTCGGGGCGCTTCTACCCAAGCCGGAATTTGTTTATCGTGAAAGGCCACGTGGTCGTCACCCGCAAGAAAGAAAAAGATACCCTGCTGACCGATGAACTGACCTGGAGCAAAGATTCCAAGAAATTTTATACCGATAAAGCCGTCATCTGGCGCACTGCTTTCAACGAATTACACGGCGTCGGTTTTGCCGCCGAGCAGGACATGAGCGGGTACGTACTGCGTAAGCCCACCGGCACGTTACCGATGTCGAATTTACCGTAAGTCGTGTTCTACCGCGCACGTTTCGCCGCGCAACGTTCCAGAATACGTTTTACGTCTGCCGTTGCGGTCAGGGTCTTTTCGTTTCCCCATTTGTTATAAATGTACGTCGTGATTTCGGCGATGTCCATCGGCTGGATCTGGGCGTTACCGGGCATGGGTTGGTGGTAGGTACGGCCATTGACCACGATGGTGTCGGCCTGGCCGTAGCGCATCGAGCAAATGACGCTTTCCTTGTTTTTGAGCAAATAATCCGACTTGGCGATGGGCGGATAAAGGGCTTTAAGGCCCGCGCCGTCGGTTTGGTGGCAGTTGGCGCAATGCACGTTGTACAACGCCATGCCTTCCACAAAATACTGGTCGCGTTTGATTTCCTGCTCACTCTGGCAAGCGGCAAGCGAGGCAATGGCGAGGACCGCAAACAGGCTCTTTTTCAACATACATCTTTAGTTAGGTAGTCACGCAGCGTTCAACGGTGTTACTTTTTACCAGTCGGATGGGAAGGCTACGGGTCTGACGGCGACCGTCCGACCGGCAATGCACTGGGCACGATGTTATTTCATGCCTTTCAACAACTTGTTGGAAAACAGAAATTCATTGAGTTCGGGCACGGTTGAATGCGTGATATTGGCATTGTCACCTTCCCAAACTTTGCGGCCGTTGTACAAAAACATAATGTACTCGCCGATGCCCATCACCGAGTTCATGTCGTGGGTAATGACCATGGTCGTAATTTTGTATTCGTCGGTAATTTCCTTGATCAAATCGTCAATCCTGACCGACGTGAGTGGATCGAGGCCGGAGTTGGGTTCGTCGCAAAAAAGATAACGGGGATTCATGACGATGGCCCGGGCAATGCCCACCCGCTTTTTCATGCCACCCGATATCTCCGATGGCATCCGGTCCCCGGTGTTTTCAAGGCCCACGCGTTGCAGGCAAAACTGCGCCCGTTCGATCTTCTCATTTTCGCTTTTGTCGGTGAGCATATCGAGGGGAAACTTGACGTTCTCGAGCACAGTCTTGGAGTCGAACAACGCGCCGCCCTGGAAGAGTACGCCCATTTCGCGGCGAATCTCTTTTTTTACGTCCTCGTCCGAACCCCAGAAATCGCGCCCGTCGTACAGCACCCGACCCGTTTCGGGTTTGACCAAGCCGATTATACACTTGAGCAGCACGCTTTTACCGGTACCGCTACCGCCGATGATGAGGCTGGTGTTGGAATCGACAAATTTCCCATCGATGCCTTCGAGCACCTGCCGCCCATCGAAGGCTTTGCTGATATTGTTGATTTCGATCATAAACCAAGCCCCCCAACCGACCCGTCGGATCGCCCCGAAGGGGGGGTTTTGTAGTTTCATTTATAGCCC
>JAJAZB010000380.1 GCA_026785975.1 Cytophagaceae bacterium
ACGAAAAAGTCGTCAGACGACTTAAAACAAGATACCTCGCTCAGGAAACTTTTTGAGTAAACAAAATTGGAGGAGCAGTTCCGTGCGAAGTCAGCGCATTTGCGTATTTTTCTTCTTTCCTTCGCGCCCATGCTCCGATCTGTTCCGTTTACGTTTTGCCTGTTCCTTCTGACTATGGCGGCTGATGCCCAGGATTTTAACACAGTTTTTGAAAAAACCAACGGTGCCCAAACGGCCACCTACGCCCAGGTCATGGATTTTTACCAAAAACTGGTGAAAGTCACCCCGACTCTAAAGATGCAGCGCATGGGCCTGACCGACTCCGGCGAACCGCTGCACCTCATCCTTCACTCCCCCGATAAAGATTTTGATTTAGCGAGTTTACGCCGTAAAAACCGGCGCATTCTGCTCATCAACAACGGCATACACCCCGGCGAACCCGATGGCATCGACGCCTCGATGCTGCTGCTCCGCGACTTGGCAACGGGCAAATTGAAACTCCCCGCCAACCTCATCTTGGCCGTTGTGCCTTGTTACAACATCGACGGACTCCTCAATCGCTCACCCTATAGCCGGGTCAACCAAAATGGGCCGCTCGACTACGGCTTCCGGGCCAATGCCCGCAACTACGATTTGAACCGCGATTTCACAAAAAGCGATACCCGCAACGCCCGCGCCTTCGCCGAACTTTTTCACACCGTCGACCCGGATGTTTTTGTGGATACCCACGTCAGCAACGGCGCTGATTACCAGCACGTGATGACGCTGATTGCCAGCCAGCCGGACAAGTTGGGCGGGGCGATGGGGAAATTTTACCGGGAAATGTTTGAACCCTTTCTGTTCAAAGACATGGAGCGAAAAGGCTTTCCGATGATTCCGTACGTCACCAATTTCGGACCCAAACTGGCGGAGGAAGGCATGGAAGGGTTTGTGGATACGCCCCGCTACTCGACGGGCTACGCGGCTCTTTTCCAGACGTTTGGCTTCATGCCCGAGACGCACATGCTCAAACCCTACGCCCAGCGAGTGCAGGCCACGTATCAGCTTTTGCTTACGTTTCTCGACTTCACCAGCCGCGAAAGTATCCTCATCGGGCGACTCCGCCGCCAGGCTCGTGAGGCGGTGAAAACCCAAACTGAGTTTGCGTTGGGTTGGCAAAAAGACCCGTTACGATACGATCAGATTCCCTTTCGGGGCTACGCGGCGGCGTACCGGCCCAGCGAAGTGTCGGGCCAGCCGAGGCTGTACTACGACCGCAACCAACCGTTTACGCAGACCATCCGGTATTTCAATTATTTTCTCCCGACCAACGTAGTCCGTAAACCCGCCGCCTACCTGATTCCGCAGGGTTGGTGGAACGTCATTGACTTGTTGAAACTCAACGGCGTAGTCTTGCAACGGCTGTCCACCGACACGACGGTGTCCGTGGAAGTTACGCGGATTGACGACTATAAAAGTGCTCCCCGGCCGTTTGAAGGCCATCACCTCAACTTCGACGTAAAAACGAGTGTGACGACTCAAGCGGTGCAATTCCGCAAAGGGGATTACCTGATTCCAACGAATCGGGCGGCGAATCGATACCTGGTTGAAATGCTTGAACCCACGGGCAGTGATTCGTTTTTCGCCTGGAATTTTTTCGATGCCATTTTGCAGCAGAAAGAAGGCTTTTCCGACTACGTGTTTGAAGACGTAGCGGCTAATTTTTTAGCCAAAAATCCAGCGTTGAAAGCCGAACTGGAACAAAAACGCAGGGCTGATCCGGCTTTCGCTAAATCGGGGCGGGCGCAGTTGGATTGGGTATTTCGGCGTTCGCCCTGGTACGAAAAAGAGCACTTGCGCTACCCGGTTTTTCGGGTTTTGAACGTGGAGTTGGCAAAATAATTCCTGGCTCTGAGCAACTTCAAAGCATCCGCCCGTCGCTCATTTCCAGTTGCCGGTCGGCCATGCGGGCGAGTTCTTCGTTGTGGGTCACGATGACGAACGTATGCCCCAGTTCGTCCCGCAGTTGAAAGAAAAGCCGGTGTAATTCCTGAGCGTTGCGCGAGTCGAGGTTACCGCTGGGTTCATCGGCAAAAATAATGCTCGGCTGATTGATCAGTGCCCGCGCCACGGCCGTTCGCTGCTGCTCCCCACCCGATAGTTCGGAGGGCAGGTGATCGAGTCGGTCGCTAAGCCCGAGGCGTCCGAGTAAATCAGTGGCCCGCTGCCGAATCGTCGCTTCGTCGGCCCGGCCCTTCTGGTTCGAGCCGATCCAGGCCGGGATGCACACATTTTCGAGCGCGGTAAATTCGGCCAGCAGGTTATGAAATTGAAAAATAAAGCCGATGTGCCGGTTGCGAAACTGAGCCAGACCGTTGGTGTTCAAGGCCGTTACTTCCTGTCCGTTGAGGAATACCTGACCCGCGTCGGGCCGGTCGAGTGTGCCCAGAATGTGCAGCAGCGTACTTTTGCCCGCCCCGGACGCGCCCACAATCGAGACGATTTCCCCGGATTTTATTTCCAAATCGATACCTTTCAACACCTGTAATTCGCCGTAGGAACGGGTAACCTGCCGGGCTTGAAGCATGAAAGTAATGTCGGATAAATGGTTGGCAACAAAAGTAGGCATACTTGCCGGGAAGCCGACCGGGAAACCGCGAGTTCCGCGCAGTTTTCGGAACGATTCAAAAACCCATGAAGGGTTAACGCCCGATTTTGCCTAATTTGGCGGCCTGAAACCGAACATTCACCAGACCCATTTATGAACATTCACGAGTATCAGGCTAAGGACATTTTGAAAGGCTACGGCGTTCGCATCCAGGAGGGCATCGTGGTCGATACCCCGGCGCAAGCCGTTGAAGCCGCCCGCGAACTCAATCAGCAGACCGGTACGAAATGGTTTGTCATTAAAGCGCAGATTCACGCCGGAGGACGCGGCAAGGGCGGCGGGGTGAAACTGGCCAAGACCTACGACGAGGTCAAGGAAAAGTCGAAAGCCATCCTGGGTATGCAACTAATCACGCACCAGACGGGGCCTGAGGGCAAGAAGGTGAATAAAGTCCTCATTTCGGAGGACGTGTACTACCCCGGCAATAACGAACCGAAGGAATTTTACCTGAGTATTCTGCTCGATCGGGGCCGATCGTGTAACGTCATCATGGCCTCGACCGAAGGCGGCATGGACATTGAAGAAGTGGCCGCCAATTCGCCCGAAAAAATCATCAAGGAATGGATCGATCCCCGCGTTGGCCTGCAATCATTTCAGGCCCGCAAGATTGCGTTTGCGTTGGGCCTCGAAGGTGATGCCCACAAGGAAATGGTGAAATTCATCGGGGCACTTTACCGGGCTTACGTCGACACGGATTCGTCGATGTTTGAAATCAACCCGGTTTTGAAAACCTCGGACAACAAGATTCTGGCCGTCGACGCGAAAGTAAACCTCGACGACAACGCCATGTTTCGCCACAAGGATTTCACTTCCCTGCGCGACCTGGCCGAGGAAGACCCCCTCGAAGTGGAAGCCTCGGCCAATGACCTCAACTACGTGAAACTCGACGGCAACGTGGGCTGCATGGTCAACGGCGCGGGTTTGGCGATGGCGACGATGGACATCATCAAACTGAGTGGTGGCGAACCGGCCAACTTCCTTGACGTTGGGGGTGGAGCCAACGCCAAAACCGTCGAAGCAGGTTTCCGAATCATCCTGAAAGACCCGAACGTCAAGGCGATTTTGATCAATATTTTTGGCGGGATCGTGCGTTGCGACCGCGTGGCCAACGGCGTCGTGGAAGCCTACAAAAACATCGGCGAAATCAAAGTGCCCATCGTGGTGCGCTTGCAGGGCACCAATGCCGAAGAAGGCGCAAAAATTATCGACGAATCCGGCCTGAAAGTCTACTCGGCCGTGCTGCTCAAAGATGCCGCCGAGCGGATTAAAGACGTGTTGAAGGAGCAGGCAAAGTAAAATCAATGAGGGAATGAGGCTGTTTAGGATTTCAAAAAATGAACGTTTTTGTCATCCTAAACAGCCTCATTCCCTCATTGATTTTACCGCGATGCGCTCGTTCCCCCACTCCGCGTGTAGTACTTGCGGGCTTCCGGCATCAGGCGCTGTAAATCCCGAATCCGTTTGTCATCGGCTGGGTGCGTGGAGAGAAACTGGGGTGGTTTTTGACCTTTGCCACCCGCCTGAGCCATCCGGCTCCAGAACTTGATGGATTCTTCGGGATTGTATCCCGCCATGGCCATAAAAATTACGCCCAGATGATCGGCCTCTGACTCCTGGTCACGGCCATATTTTAGCAGAGCAACCTGCGCGCCAATCGGAGCCGCCAAGCCAAAGACGTTGTTCCAGAGTTGCTGGGTTTCCTGCCGTTTGCTCGACATGGCAACGCCCAATCCGGCCTGGCCCGCCACCAGCAAACCCTGCGCCACCAAGCCCTGGCTCATGCGTTCGCCGCCGTGTTTTGCAATCGCGTGCGAAATTTCGTGGCCCATCACCGTGGCTAAACCCGCCTCCGACTGGGTAACGGGCAAGATTCCCGTATACACGACAACTTTACCGCCGGGCATACACCAGGCATTAACTTGTTTGTTGTCAATCAGATTGAATTCCCACTTAAAGCCACTCAGGTATTCCGGCATTTTATTTTGATTGAAATAACTCGTAGCCGCCCGGGCGATGCGTTCGCCCACGCGGCGCACCATCTGGGTATTGGAACTGCCCGAAGAAACGACCTGGTTGGTGTCGAGAAATTGCCGGTAGCTAACCAACGCCTGCGCGTTGAGTTCCTGGTCGGAGACCAGCAGAAGTTGGCGGCGATTCGAGATCGGAACCCGGCTACAGGCGATCATGGTCAGGCCGACAACCATTGAAACTAAAACTACTTTTTTCATGGTGAGGAACTCGGTTTGATTTATAATTAGACGCAGAACAACGCAAAATTGTTATCGCAAGTAGTTTAAAAACTGTTAACCACTGCCAAATTCAACGTAGTTTTGCGCACCAACCCATTCGTTAAAGAATCATTCCATGCGTATATTTTGCATTGGTCGCAATTACGCCGAACACATCGAAGAATTAAACAATGAGCGGCCGGGTGAACCCGTCATTTTCACCAAACCCGATACCGCTTTGTTGCGCCCCGGCGAGGCCTTTTACTACCCCGATTTCTCGCAGGACATTCATCATGAAGTTGAAATTGTGCTGAAAATCAACAAGATGGGAAAAAATATTGACGCCCGGTTTGCCTCGAAATATTACGACGAACTGGCCGTCGGGATTGATTTTACGGCCCGCGATCTGCAAAGCAAGTTGAAGGCAAAAGGTTTACCCTGGGACTTGGCCAAGGGCTTCGACGGATCGGCACCGGTATCGGCGTTTGTCCCCAAATCCCAATTTGCCGACATTAAAAACCTGACCTTCGGGCTAAACGTCAATGGCGAGGAGCGTCAGCGGGGCAATACCTCGATGATGCTCTGGGACTTCGACGCACAAATCGCATTTTTGTCCCGCTTCTTCACCTTGCGTCAGGGTGATTTACTGTTTACGGGTACCCCGGCGGGCGTGGCGGCGGTGCAAGTTGGTGATCGGCTCTCGGCTTTTATCGAGGGCGAAACACATCTGGAATTTAGTGTTAAATAGCTTTCTTTCTTTTCAAAACGTAAAAGGAAACCTGGCCAATCGGTAGTACACGTTGAGACGATTCATTCCCCTTTTTCCGGTCTTTTTTGCCAGTTTTATTCAGGCTCAAACGCCACCGCCCCCCAACTATTTTCAATTCCCAATCCTGCCGGGGCAGCAGAATCTCCTTTCGGGCAGTTTCGCCGAGTTACGTCCCGACCACTTTCACGCGGGCATCGACATCAAAACCCAATACCGCGAGGGTTTGGCGGTGCATTCAGCGGCGGCGGGGTACGTGTCGCGCGTGGCGGTCATGGCGGGTGGTTACGGCAATGTGCTGTTCGTCACTCACCCCAACGGCTACGTCAGCGTGTACGGGCATTTGCTGCGTTTCAATCCCCGCATCGCGGCCTACGTTCGCCAACGGCAGTACAAAGCCGAATCGTTTGAAATTGATTTGAAACCAGGGGCTGACGAATTGCCGGTTTCAAAAAGCGAAATCATGGCCTTGTCGGGTAATTCGGGTAGCTCCGCCGGGCCGCATCTGCACTTTGAAATCCGGAACGAACGCGGCTTGCTGGTCGATCCGCAACGGTTCAACTTTCCTGAAATCGAGGACGACGTTCCTCCCGTGATTGAAGCCCTCGCGTTGCGCCCGTTGGGGATTCAATCGCGACTCAACGATGCGTTTGACCGACAGGAATTCAGCCCCATCCAGCAATCCGACGGCCAGTTCGTCCTGGCCGATACCCTCTGGGCTGCCGGTACGTTGGGGCTGGAGATCCTTGCTTACGATCGGGCCAATGGCACGGCCAATCAAAACGGACTCAGTTGCGTGGAAGTACACCTGGATGGCCAGGAAGTGCATTTTCACGCCCTCGAAAACCTGCCCGTTGAGTACAGCCGGGATCTCAACGTGCATACCGATTATGCCACCCAACGCCTGACCGGGCGCTATTTTCAACGCTGTTACGTGGTCGATGGCAACGACCAACTGCCCATTTACAAACCCTCCCCGACGCGCGGACAACTGCTCCTGACGCCCGGTCTGCACCAGGTCACCGTGACGGCTTGGGATACGTACCAAAATAAAAGTGCAGTTACTTTTTGGGTGCGGGGAACAACCGATGCGACTTTGCAAACGGTTGAATCCCTGACGAATGGATTATTACCAACCTTTCTGACGCAGTCGGTTGAGGACAATACTCTGGTTCTGAAAGCCCAAAATCCGGCGACGGCCAATTCCCCAGCCCAATTATTTTTCCAAAAAAGTCAGCAAAAAACCCTCGTGCCGGTTTACCGATTCAACGGCGAAGCGGTGTACCTCTGGGATTTACGGCGGGGTTTGCCCGACTCGGTGAGTGTAGATTCAGTTCGTAAAAAATTATTTTTTCGCCAAATGCTGATTCCCGGCAAAGCGCAGACGATCAGGGGTGAGAACTGGCGGGTTCACATCGGCCCGCGCGCGTTTTACGACACGCTCTACCTGACGGCCATACCGGGCATCGACGTTTTGCAACTGGGTCCCGTGGGCACGCCACTCCGGGAGGCCATCACGGTGAGCCTCGCTCCTCCACTCGCTGATTCGTTGCGTAAGCAGACGGCTGCCTACACGTTCAACGGCACTGCTGAGCACTTTTTGGGCGGAAAATGGCGGGGCAATACGTTGACGTTTCAGACCCACACGCTGGGTAGTTTTACCGCCCGAACGGACACGACGCCGCCAAAAATTAAACTGTTGAGCAAAGACCGGGAAGCGTTCCGGTTTTACGTTGACGACGATTTGTCCGGCATTCGGGCCTTTCGGGCCACGGTCGGAAGCGCCTGGGTTTTGATGAATTATGAAGCTAAAAAGGGCCTGCTTTGGTCCGAGAAACCGGATTCGACCGCAGCCTTCAACGGACAATTAGAATTGAGAGTCAGCGACAATTCGGGGAATACCGCTATTTTTAGCACCGATTTCGAAACACCTTTCCCAACTCCAAAAACCCAAAAACGCCTCGTTCAAATGCGGCGAAAAGGCGGCACCCGGCGATTAAAGTAGTTTGGCCGTTGAGTACTTCACGTATTTTGTTCTCCCATGACTCTAAAACCAGGCGATCCCGCCCCCGATTTTACGGCAAAAAACCAAAACGGTCAACCCGTACAGCTTTCTGATTTCGCCGAAAAAAAACTCGTGCTTTACTTCTACCCGAAGGACGATACGCCCGGCTGCACCGCCGAAGCCTGCGACCTCCGCGACAATTACGAACACCTGCTCAAACAGGGGTACGCCGTGCTGGGGGTCAGTATCGACGATTCGGCGTCGCACCAGAAGTTTATTAAAAAATACGACCTGCCCTTTCCCCTGCTCGCCGACACGGATCAAAAAATAGTCAATGATTACGGCGTTTGGGTGGAGAAGAATATGTACGGCCGCAAGTACATGGGTACGGCGAGGACTACATTTTTGATTGACGAAACGGGTACCATCGCCGAGATTATCGAGAAAGTAGACAGCAAGAATCACACAAAACAAATTTTAAAATAGTGAAAAGTTAAAAGTTAAAAATTGATGGGCTGTACCGGCCTAAACTTTTCACTCTTCACTTTTCACTTTTCACTAAAATGAAACTTCCCCAACTCAAAGCCATCGCCACGCAGGTACGCCGCGACATCGTGCGGATGGTAGCCGCCGTCAATTCGGGTCACCCCGGCGGCTCACTCGGTTGCACCGAATTATTTGTTGCGTTGTATTTCAATCACTTACGCTTGAAAACTGATTCGGCGGGCCAAGTTGTTTTTGATTTGGATGGCCGCGATGAGGACTTATTTTTCTTGTCCAATGGCCATATTTCGCCCGTCTGGTACTCGGTGCTGGCGCGACGTGGGTATTTCCCGGTGAGCGAGTTGGCTACGTTTCGCAAGCTCAATTCCCGCCTGCAGGGCCACCCGGCCACGGCCGAACACCTGCCGGGCATCCGCATCGCGTCGGGTTCGCTCGGACAAGGTATGTCGGTCGCGATTGGGGCGGCGCTCGCCAAACGACTCAACGGCGACGACAAGCTCGTTTACGTACTCATGGGGGATGGCGAGCAACAGGAAGGGCAGGTTTGGGAAGCGGCCATGTTTGCGCCCAACAAACAGGTGGATAACCTCATCGCGCTAATCGACTTCAACGGCCAGCAAATCGATGGCACGACGAAACAAGTGAACGACAACCGCGACCTCGGCGCCAAATACGAAGCATTTGGCTGGCGGGTGATGCACATGAATGGCAACGATTTGCAGGAAGTCATTACCACCCTCGACCAGGCCCGCAACGAAGCGCACAAGGGCCAGCCGACCATGATTATCATGAAGACGGAAATGGGCTATGGTGTGGATTACATGCTGGGTTCGCACAAATGGCACGGCACGGCTCCCAACGCCGAACAACTCCAAACCGCTCTGCTCCAACTGGTGACGGATGGTACGGATGGGGATTATTAGAAAAACAGGTCCCACTGAGCGGAGCAATCCGCTCAGTGGGATTCCTTCAAACCAAAGAATGAAACTCGAAAAACTTCGCATCAAAAACTTCAAATCCATTGTGGATTTGGAACTCGTCAATCCGTCGCCGTTCTCGGTCTTCGTCGGCCCGAACGGGGCGGGGAAGTCGAATATTTTTGAGGCATTGGAAATAGCTGCCAATTCTAAATCAGATGATTGGAGGCGGTTATTTGGCAAAAAAGATGAGTTAATTAGTTATTTTTCTAAAGACGATTTTTTTGAGGTTATTTTTAAGGTTGAAAAGAGAAAATCTTTTACGAAGCGAATAGAATTCCCTAATGACGGTGTAACTCAAGTACGAAATAAAAGTTCTCGAGGGAATGAAGATGAAAGCCTTCGTGGAGAATTTAATAACTTTTGGTTACAAAGATTTTCCAGGATATTTGTCGGTAATACCCGATTAGTTAAACTTCATTTTCAAGATGACTTGTCACTTTCTCTAGATGCAGCTAATTTTAAGAAAGTATTGAAAAGGATTTTTCAAGATGGCAGAAAAAAGGATGAATTTTTTGAATGGGTTAGTCTATTTGTTCCTGAATTTGAGAATATTGAAATTCATTATGATAATATTAGTGGAGTTGATACATTTCTTATCTATGAAAAATTTTCAAGAAAGCCATTCACAAGTAATTTAATTTCCGATGGAACAATTAATATTTTTGCTCTTCTCACCGCCGTTTTCCAATCCGACGAGCCACAATTCTTGTGCATTGAAGAGCCTGAAAATGGATTAAATCCAAAGGTAATTAAAGAATTGGTTAATTTTTTCCGAGATGCTTGTGAAGAAAAAGGACATTATATTTGGCTAAATACGCACTCGCAAACTTTGGTTTCCCAGCTCAGAGAAGAAGAATTAATATTGGTCGATAAAATTGAAGGATCAACCAAAATCAAGCAGTTTAAGAGTGGTGATTTTTACGGTCTTCGTGCTGATGAAGCTTGGTTTACCAATGTCCTCGGAGGTGGTCTACCATGGTGAAAATTGGGTTTATCTGTGAGGGTGAGACAGAAAAGTTAATTGTTGAATCACCTGTGTTTCAAAATTTAATTTCCGAATTTGGTTTGGTTTGTATCGATGATGTGATTGATGCAGGAGGTAACGGAAATTTGTTACCTCAAAATATTGAGCAGTTTCAGCTTAGACTACTCAATTTAGGGGCACAAAAGATATTTATCCTTACTGACTTAGATGTCAATAGTTGCATAACTCTTACTCGTACACGTATTACTGAGCGTCCTGATCAAATTATTATTGTTTCAGTGAAACAAATTGAATCATGGTTTTTGGCTGATTCTTTTGCGTTAAATTTAATCTGTCAAACGGATTTTTCATTTTGTAGGCATGAACAGGAATTAAATCCTTTTGAGACTATACGACAACAACTTTTTGACCTGACAGGAAGGGGCATTCACAAACGAAGCAAACTCATTTTAGCGAAGCGTTTTCTTAACGCAGGCTTCTCCATCCGAAATGCCGCTGCTCACCCCAACTGCCCCAGTGCCCGCTATTTTTTAAACAAACTCACTGAATTCGCCCAGTAAAATTCTTACGAAAAACGACATGAAAAAATACACGTTCACCGAGAAAAAAGATACGCGTTCGGGCTTTGGGGCGGG
>JAJAZB010000381.1 GCA_026785975.1 Cytophagaceae bacterium
GGCATCAGGGATTTCGATGAGGACGAGCGTTCCGCTGGCATCGGCTTGGTAGGTCAGTCGGGCCGTGAGGTACTGACACCGGGAAGTTATGTTTTTCAACCCAATTCCAAGCTTTTCCGGGGGATTAGTTAGCGAACGGTCGCCGATGCCGTCGTCTTCCAGGCTCAGCACGAGGCTGTTGGGCTGGTACATCAGTTGGAGTACGGCCAGTTTCGCCTTTGAATGCTTTAGTACGTTGGTAATCAATTCGCTCGCGATTCGATAAATGATCAACTCGCGTTCGGGAGGGAGCTTGCGCTCTGGTCCGGCCTGCACAAATTCAAAGGTGATGGCCGACGAAGCCCGCGTTTTTTCAACCAGCAATCGCAACGTATCGCCGAGCGCGTACCGCTCAAATTCGACGGGCATCAGGTCGTGCGTAATAGCTCGAATGTCGTCGCTTGCCTGACTGATGATCGAGGTGACTTCCTGAATCTGAGGTTGTTTTGCCAGCGTTTCATCCAGCCGCCCGAGCAATCCCTTTGCCGCTGCGAGGGTATTGCCCAAGTCATCGTGCAGATCCCGGGCGATGCGGCGGCGTTCGTCTTCCTGCGCGGCCACGATGCGGCTCGTGAGGCGTTGCTGGCTTTGTAGTCGGGCGCGGAGGTACAGCCGGAAGGCCATGAACACCGCCGCCACCAGCCCCAGACTCATCAGAAAAATGAACCAGGCCGTTTGCCAGAAATGCGGTTTCACAACCACCGGCAGATGACGCACGGGCGTCCACTCGCCCCGCCAATCAAGGGCGCGCACCTCAAATGTGTACTGGCCCGGTGGTACGCGGGCATAGCGGGCCGTGTTTTCAGGGCCGGGTAGCGTCCAGTTAACACCTTGACCGACAAGGCGATATTGATAATTGGTTGGCTCCTCGCTGAAGTAGTCGAGGGCGGCAAATTCCAGGGTGAATGTGTTCTGGTCGGGGCCAAGCACGAGTTCCCGCGTTTCGGTAAGCGACGTGGCGGGTCGGGCGGGACGGTCGTCGAGGCGTAATCCGGTGAAATGCAGGCGGGGTGGCGGGGCCTTCCGCAGGGTTTCCGGAACGAAGTAATCCAGCTCTTCGGTCGTGCCAAAATAGAGCATTCCGTCGGAAGCCCGCCACGCGGATAGGTACGAATATGTCCGCCCTGCCGTGGCGGGTATCGGGTAAAATTGCCCCGTGCGGGGGTCGAACCGAACCAGGCCCAGGCAGGTACTCAGCCAGAGAAAGCCCGCATGGTCGGGTAAAATCCCGGTCACGCAGCTACCGGACAGGTCCCCGGAGGGTGGAAAATGCCGTTTCTGTTTTTGCTGAACCGGGTCGAATTGCACAAGACCCCGGTCGGTACCGAGCCACAAACAGCCCCGCAACGAATCCCAATAAAAGGCCGTGATGCCAAAATCCATTGGCACGTCGGACAGGCGTCGGAAACGGCCCCCCTCGTAGCGGTAGCAACGAAAGCCTCCTTCGTCTTTGCTCACGTAAATCAGGCGGCGGGCGGCATTGAAGTGCAGTAATCCGTGACCGGCGAAATTCCCGGAGTCGGGCAGGGTTTGATATGTACCGAACGGGGGGGCAAGATGATGAATGCCGTATTGAGTAACGAAAAGCAAGCTGTGGTCGGGCAATTCCAGAAAACTACGAACCGGCTCCCGCGTGGGAATAAGCCGGGAGGCAGCCTGGCCCGGCTCAAATACCCACACCCCGATCCGGCTACCGGCCCAAAGTCGTCCGTGTTGGTCGAAAATTAAGGGCATCATTCCGATTTTTGGCCACCAGTCCACCGCCCGAAAGCCTCCAGTTGCCCCAGTGCGGGGGTCGAACCACCGCGGCCCGGCACCCGCCGTGGCCATCCAGATTCGGCCCTGCGGGTCTTCAGCCAGTTGCCCCAGAAACTGATGGACGGAATCTTTTGGGTAAATCTGCCGGACGCTCAGGCGTCGAATCTGGCTCAGTTTCGGAAAAAGCACGTCGATGCCCAAGGGGAAAACATTCACCCAGGCCAGACCGGTTTGGTCCAGGTAAATGAGTTTCACCCGGTTGGAAGCCAGCGAATTCGCGCTGGCTTCTCCCATTCGGATATTTTCGGTCACTCGCTCCGAGGTCGGATCAAGAATCAAAATGCCTTCACGCAGCGTACCCAGCCAGATTCTCCCCCGGGTGTCTTCATCCACAGCCTCCACCCACGTAAGCCGGGGGTCGAGCCGGGGCAACGGCACGAGGTGAGCGTTGCCAGGCTCTTCGGGCGAGAAGCGAATCAACCCCTTCCGTGTTGGTAGCCAGCCCGTTCCGTTGCGGCTGAAAAACGCTCTGAATATTTCTTGGGGTGCCCCTACCTGGTCGTCGGGCCGGGTCGTGAAAAAATGCGTCACTCGGCGGGTGCGCAGTTCGAAGCGCAGCATACCCTGTTTCAGAGCGATGAATAAATCCCGTCCGGTGGGTCGGTACGCGCCGTTGAGGTACGCGACTGGGAGTTGGCGGGGCGGGAGGAGTTGTTCCTTGCGCCGCTCCCGGATGTGGTAGGCCATCAGCCCTTCGGTTCCGTTGAGGTACCACACGCTCGCGCCATCGGTGCCGATGACTGCGTTCGGCGTCGGAGTTTTTCGGCCACGCGGGTTCAGGGCATATACCCGCTCGAAGGCGTCGCGGCGACGATCGTACCGGTTAAGGCATTCTCCCGAACCAATCCAAAGGTCGCCCGAGGGTACTTCGACCATCCCCAAGACGGCATCGCCGCCCATCGTGCTGCTATCGGTGGGCGAAGCGCGGTACCTTTGAAAACGTCGCCCCTCGAAGCGGTTGAGGCCGTTTTCGGTACCCGCCCACAAAAAACCCCGCGAATCGCGCAGCAGGGACTGCACCGCGCTCATGGACAGCCCGTCGCGGGGTGTCAGGTGCCGAACCGGGTACTGCGCCGGTAGCCAGCCCGGTAGAAGGATGAAGAGAATCAACCGTGAAAGCCTCACCGAATCAGGAATTTAGTCCAAAGGTACTTTTTTGGAAAGCGTGTCAAAATACCTGAATTCAGGTATGGCGCGGCAGGTGCGGTGAGGCTGACCTTTGGGGCATCGTTTCCACTTTTTTTCTCCAAAAACAATGAAGACGCCCCTCTTTTTCGCGATTCTCCTCACGCTGATGGCCTGTGCTGGGTGCGGCAGCAAGTCCGACGACCCCGCACCCGGCCCTAACCCCAGCCTCGACCCAACCACGGCCATCCTGCGCACCTGGAAAAAGACCGCTTTCACCATCCGGACCGACCGGGGCGAGTACAAAGCCACGCAGATTCCGAAGCAATTTCAAACGATCACCTTCGCCAAAGATGGGACGTACGTAGACGGCGGACTTGGGCTGAACGGGACGTACCGGTTCAGGGAAAACAACACCATCCTGGTGCTGGTCGAAAGTCCAACTCCGTCGACCCCGGCCGGATACACCTACAACACCTTCATCACGTTTCAGGGCACTACCGCCTTCGAAATGAGTTCCCTGGTCGTCGCCGTAAATCCGGCGAAGCAGGGTGCCAACACCGAGGAAGTGGACATTGCCCGGATTGCGCTAAACTACCTCAATGACCAAACGGCCATCAACCCGACCACCGTGAAATCCGTGCAGATTGTACAGCGGTTCGAGGCGCAGTAGCGAGATCTTCAAAAAGTCGACTAACCACAAGCCGACGATTTAATTAGTATTCAACACTTCAATGTTCCCAAAAATCATGAACGCACTCAAAAAAGTATTCATTCCGCTATTTGTTGGCTAGTTATTGGTTTTCAGCTTATTAGCGCCTGCGTGACCGACCATAAGCCAATCCCTCCGGGCACGCAAACGTACCCCGCCGATGTGGTGATTTCCTGGCTAAGATGTAACTCAAGCTGACTCAGACCGCGCTGGTGAGCCCAACATTGGTGGGGCGCCGTTTTGGGTATACACGCATTGCTGCCTACGAAGCCGTGGTGCCTGGCTCAGCAACATACCGGAGCCTGGTTGGGCAACTCAACGGACTGCCTTCGCTACCCACCGTGTTAGCGGGGGAACGGTACTACTGGCCTGCCAGCGCTAACGCTGCGCTGGCCGCCTCGCTCAAAGCCTACTACCCAACCACCCCGGTAGCCAACTTGGTTTCGATTGATTCGCTCGAAGCGGCCAACACGGCGCAATTTATGAAAGATGGCACGGCGAGCGACGAACTCAACCGGTCGGCCGATTTTGGTAAGAAAATCGCAGCCGCCGTATTCGACTGGGCCAAAACTGACGGTTACGACAATGCCACCCCGTTCACTCTGCCGGTGGGGCCGGGCCTTTGGGTACCCACGCCCCCAGCGTTTGCCCCACCGGCGTTTCCCAATTGGATTAAAAGCCGCCCCATCGTGACCGGGAGCGATGAAGCTGCCGATCAGGGTGGGCCGACGACTTACTCCGAAGACCCCGCCTCGGCCTACTACGCCCAGGCCAAAGAATTGTACGATATTTCACAGAACCTGACTGCCGATAAAAGAACGGCCGTGCTGTTTTGGGCCGACAACCCCGACGGGAAAAGTTTCACGGGGCCCGGCCACGTCAACTCCATCCTGCTGCAGGTGATGAACGACAAAAAGCCTACCCTCGACGAGGCAGCTCAGGCCTTTGCCTACGTGGGAATCACGCTGACGGACGCTACCATCAGTGTCTGGAAAAGCAAGTACAATTATTTCGCCATGCGGCCCATCACCTACATGCGCAGTGTGATGAACCAACCCACGTGGAACACGGTCATCGCCACGCCCGCACGCACACCCGGACTATCCCGCTGCCCACGCCGTGGCCCTGATGACGGGTGCCCAGGCACTCACCACGCTGTACGGAGCCAATTACAAATTCACCGATAATTCTTACAACCTGGTGGGGTTCAGCCCGCGAAGTTTCAACTCGTTTGAAGAAGCGGCCATTGAAGGAAGCAACTCGCGGATATTCGCCGGGATTCACTACCGCAAGTCGTGCAACGATGGCTTGGCGCAAGGCAAAAAAATCGTTCAGAACATCAATTCCCAGCTTAAATTTAAAAAGTAAGAAAGCGAATAATAGAGGAAAGGGAGAAGGGAAAAAGGAGAAAAGGCAGTCATTGCTTTCCTCCTTTTTCCTTTCTCCCTTTCCTCTCTTATTTCACCTCCACCACCATAATCGTAATCCGGCTCACACAAACCAGTTGACCGGCTTCGTCGCTGATTTTAATCTCCCATACGTGCGAACGTCGCCCGACGTGTAGCGGCACGCAACGCCCATATACCCAGCCCTCGGTGACCGAGCGCAGGTGATTGGCGTTGATTTCTACGCCAACGCAATGCTGGGTTTCGGGGTTTTCGAGAACCATCAGTCCGGCCATGCTGCCCATCGACTCGGCCAAAGCCACCGAAGCGCCCCCGTGCAATAGTCCAAAAGGTTGGTGGGTACGGTGATCGACGGGCATCCGGGCAGCCAAAAAATCCGTACTTATTTCCAGAAACTCGATGCCGAGGTGTTCGATGAGCGTGTTGCGGCCGAAACGGTTGATCTGGTCGAGCGTGTAACTGGGTTTCATCCAATTTTGGGTTCAGAAAAGTTGGAAAATTTGCGTAAATTTGCGTAAATTTTTAGGAGTTATTCCCAAAAATAGACAAATTTCCACCCATTGAAGCAAGTAGCATCCACCAAAAAAATATACCTCATCCGCCACGGCGAAACCGATTACAATCGTCGCGGTGTCGTGCAGGGGAGTGGCATCGATGCCGACCTTAACGACTTGGGACGAGCGCAGGCAGCGGCTTTTTTTGAGGCCTACCACGGGATTCCTTTTGATAAAATCTACACCTCCAGCCTGCGGCGCACGATTCAATCCGTCAACCAATTTATCGACATTGGACTTCCTTACGAAAGTCACTCCGGCCTCAACGAAATCAGTTGGGGAATTCGCGAAGGGAAAGTACCCAACTACGCCGACGATGAATATTACCTCGACCTAATTCAGGGTTGGCGGGCCGGTGACGTAACAAAGCCTACCGAAGGCGGCGAAAGCCCCACGGATGTGAAACAACGCCAGGTACCCGTTCTTGATTTAATCCTGTCGCGGCCCGAAGAGAAAACCATTTTGGTGGCCATGCACGGGCGGGCCATGCGCATTCTGCTGACGATGTTGCTCGACCAACCGCTATCCGCGATGGATCAGTACGAGCACCGCAACCTTTGCCTGTATTTGCTGCAGTACCACTACGGCAATAAACGCTTCACGCTCGAACTCGCCAACGATACGCACCACTTGCTGCCGCTGGCGGCGGTTTGACAAGGTTTGAGAGGTTTTTTGTCTGAACCAGGATTGGCCTGGATTTTAAGATTCTCAGGATGGACGATTCCTGGTTTTTGAATTTGAAATCCTGAACATCTCTTAAATCCAGGCCAATCCTGGTTCAGACAAAAAACTTCTCAAACCTTTTCAAACCATCAAACCCATAATTTCCCGTTCCACAACCTATTTTCCCCGCTAATCCAAATCTGGCAATCCCGGCAGGGCTACGGTTTTATCTTGAAACTTGATTCAGAACCGGGTACGGATGTCAAGACAAAAAACATACTGGCTTTTTCAGATTACAGGCTGGACAGCGCTGAGTTTAAACGAAATTGTCACCTACACACTCAACTTAGGGTTTACTCCCTTTTATTTATTGGAGGCCGTCGTCAACAGTAGCCTGGGCATTTTGCTGACGCATGGCTATCGCTGGCTGGCCAAACGCTGGAACTGGACCGAATTATCGTTTATGCAACTGGGTCCACGCATCATTGTTGCCGTGATAATCATGGCGGCAATCATGACGGCGGTTAATTTACCCCTTGATAAACAGGCGATTGTCATCGATGTGGAAACGCTGGTCATTTTGGGCTACATCGCGACCTGGATGAAATACCTGTTGGTTTGGACGCTGATTTACCACATGTTCCACTACTTCGAACGGCGAAAAGAAGTGGAAATCGACAAAATCCGCATTGAATCGTCGGCGAAAGAGACCGAAGCCAAAGTACTCCGGGCGCAACTCAACCCGCACTTCATGTTCAACGCCCTCAACAGCATCCGGGCGCTGATTCTGGAAGACCCCGACCGGGCGCAGAAAGGCGTCACGCAACTGTCGAATATTCTCCGTAGTTCCTTGCTGGCCGACCGTCGCCGAACCGTATCGCTGGGCGAAGAACTCCGCACGGTCGATGATTATCTGGCGCTCGAAAAAATCCGCTACGAGGCCCGTCTCGAAATTCGTAAAAATATCTACCCCGACGCGCTCGGGGTGCAGGTGCCGCCGATGATGCTACAAACGCTGGTCGAGAATGCCATCAAACACGGCGTATCGAAGCCCGTAAAAGGCGGTTTTGTGAACCTGGAAGCGCAACTCCGGCAAGGCAGTTTACACGTGTGCATTTCGAATACGGGTGTACTGGGAACAACGGATTCAGGCGGTTTCGGACTGGAAAACACCGCTCATCGGCTTGACTTGTTGTTTGGGAGCGGAGCCAGTTTCCGAATTTATCAAGCCTCCGAAAACGTCGTGTGCGCCGAGGTACTAATTCCCATCGAATCGTCCGAAACGACCCCTAAAAAGATGGAAAAGGGGTTTGAGGGTTTGACGGTTTTTGTCTGAACCAGGATTTACCGGATTTACAGATTTACAGGATTGAAAATTCAGAATCATTCAGAATAAGAATATCGAAATCAACAATCCTGTAAATCTGTAAATCCGGTAAATCCTGGTTCAGACAAAAACCGTCAAACCCTCAAACCTCTTTTCAAACCCTCAAACCAACTAACCTGATGAAAGCTCTCCTGGTCGATGATGAACGCCTGGCCCGCAACGAGTTGCGGCGGTTGCTGGAAAATTTCCCCAAAATCAACATTGTCGGTGAAGCGGCCAATGCCGACGAAGCCACGCAACTGATTGACGAATTGCAGCCCGATTTGCTGTTTCTGGATATTCAGATGCCGGGCAAAAATGGCTTTGAATTGTTGCAAAGTCTGGAGGGCCACGTACCCGAGGTGATTTTCACGACGGCCTACGACGAGTACGCCATCAAAGCCTTTGAGTTTAACGCCCTCGACTATCTGCTCAAACCCGTTGAATTGCACCGGCTCACCGAAGCCGTGCAACGCGTGGAGGAGGAAATGCACCACCAGGAAGCCGAAAAAAGGCAGAAGGAAGAAGGCGGCGGCACTAAATCGCTGACCGAAAACGACCAGGTCTTCGTGAAAGACGGCGAGAAATGCTGGTTTGTGAAGTTGGGCAAAGTGCGGTTGTTCGAGAGTATGGGCAATTACGTCCGGCTGCATTTCGATGATCAGAAACCGCTGGTGCTCAAGTCGTTGAACGCGCTCGAAGATCGTCTTGACCCCAAAACCTACTTTCGGGCCAACCGCAAACACATCATCAACCTGAGTTGGATCGACAAAATCGAACCCTGGTTTTCGGGCGGTTTGCTGGTGACGTTACGCGGCGGCGACCGCATCGAAATTTCCCGGCGGCAAGCCATTCGGTTTAAGAAATTGTTGAGTTTGTAAAAAACAAAATGCACGTCCATGATTCGCCCGAGTGTAGAAAGTTTGCACGAGTCAGGCCAGTACCAACTCCTCGAATCCATACGACTCGATGAAATGGGACAGTTTATTTCCAAGCAATTCGCCCCCGCTTCGTCGGCAACTGTTCCGATCGGGCGTAAAATTTTAGTGTTGGGTAGCCTGGGTATTGCCGGCGCGGTGGTTGGGTATTTGTTCGGCACGGCACTGATAAAAGAGGCTAATGCGGGTTGGCAGGCCCTGGCCGCCGTACCGTTTTCCCTGCTGATTTTACTGCCTCTCCACGAAGCCATCCACGCGATCGTTTTCAGGCTTCTTGGGGCGCAGAAAGTAGGTTTTGGTTGGGAACCAAAAGGCCTGATGGTGTACGCGTACGCCCAGAAGTTCGTCCTTACCTTGCGCGAAAATACGCGGATTGCGCTGATGCCTTTTCTCGTACTCACCCCGGCACTCCTGCTTGGAATCGCGCTGGTTCCCGAGTACCGGGTTTTGCTGGCGTTGAGTCTGGTTTTGCACACCTTCGCCTGCATGGGCGATTTTGCGTTGGTGCGCTACGCACGCCGAAATAAGGCCCGGGCTATTTATCTGTACGACGATGTGGAAGGGGAAAAGCGGAGCTATTTTTTCGAGAAAATTACTCAGTAACCCAAGCCATTCAGCGCGGCTTTCGCTTTGTTATCCGCTGAGTTTTTGTACTCGTGTTTTCGAAACGAAAGCACCTGTTCGTAGTACGCTTTCGCCGCCTTTTTCTGCCCTCTGGCCTGGCTGATGTACCCCAGTTGCAGCGCTGCCATCGCCCCGAAGTACCAGGGTTGTCCCTGGCTCAGGGCCAATGCCCGCTCGTAAAACGGGACCGCCCGGCTGCTATCAGTGGAGCGATGGTAAATCCTGGCCCGGCGGTAGGCCAGTTCGGCGCGGTCGCGGGGTTGAGCAAAAGTACCTTCCGAAATCCCTTGCAAGGCGTTCAGGGCTACGTCGTAGTACCCGCCGTCGCAACTGAGCCGCGCCCGCATCAGCACTTTTTGCGCCGGAACCCGGCCCGATTTTTTAATTTCCTGAACCTGTTCGGCAAAACGCTGGGCGACTTTGTCGGGTTCGACGGTGGTTTCTCCGATGCGCAACACCTGCTTGAGCAAGGTTTCAGCGCGGATATCGTCGTTTTGCAACCAGGAGGCCAGGGCCTGTTTGTAGGTGGCATCTTTCACGAAATTCCGGCCCCGATGCCGCGACAGAAAGGTTTGGAAAGCTGCCTGCGCTTCGGGATACTGGCCTTTTTGCAGTAAAATTTCCCCCCGGTAATACTCAAAAAACGGCACGGCCAGGTACTCGCTCCCCGCCGGGCGGCTGTTGAGCAGGGCCAACGCCGCTTCGCTGCGGCCTTCCTTGATGAGCGCCGAGGTGCCGAAAAACCGAACCAGCAAATTGTCTGGACGCTGGGCGACGAATTGTTGAAACGCCGTTAGTTTGGCCTCATTGGCCTGAAGAATATACACGTGGATGAGGTAATCCATCAGCCGGGCTTCATCGCCAAACGTCGGGTCGCGTTGGGACACGGTTTGCAGTTCGCGCACCCCCTGCGCCACGTTGCCGCGCATCCCGAGCAAGTTGGTTACCCAACGATAATTTTCGGGGGTCGAACCAATCAGCACGTGGAGCAGACCCAGGGCTTTCTGGTTGGGTAGAAAATCGGGAAACAGGCGGGCGTTTTCATCGAGCAACTTGTACGCCTGAATGACGTTCCAGCCAGCACTGACTTCGTGACCGAATTTAGTTTTAACAAACGCCCAGTGCAATTTGATTTCGGCCTGGATGAAGCGATTCCAGGGCGAATTGGGGTCGAGCCGACGAATTTGTTTTAGTCGCTCGTCTTCCTGTTTCGACAAAATCCCGTAGGCCCGTCGGTCTTCGGCCACGAGCAGGTACAGCATATCGGCGTAGTCGGTCAGGTAGAGACTGATGCCGTTGCGCGGTTCGCGGGCCAGCAAAGCCCGTCCGTTTTGCAACTTCAACTTGTTGATTTCAGCATAGGCCTGGCGCAGGGTAGGCGTGAGCGTAAAATCGGCCGCTCGTGCGCCGAAAGCGAAGAGCGTCAGGCTAAAAAAAACAGCCCACGAAACGACTCGTGGGCTGATGAAACGATTCATATTGGTGTTGCTTTCCGGGAAGGATTACCGACGACCCGAGGGGGCAAAAGCGGCTTCTTCCACATCGGCCAGAATGCGACCACAGTGTTCGCAAACAATGATTTTCTTTTTGTCTTTGATATCCGCCTGGCGCTGGGGCGGTACCACGTTGAAGCAGCCTCCGCAAGCCCCGCGACGGACCGTGACGACGGCCAGGCCATTAACGGCATTGTTCCGAATCTTCTCGTAGGAGCGAAACAAGCGCTCTTCAACCAGACCGGCTTTCTGCTGACGCTCCTCCACGTATCCCTTTTCTTCGGCTTCGCTCTCCCCGATGATCGTGTTGAGTTCGCCCTTTTTGCTGTCCAGGTCTTTGCGCCGCTCCGTCATCACATCTTTGGCGCGTTGCACCTCGTCCTGTTTGGTCGAGATTTTGAAATTGGCCTCGGCGATGCGTTTATCGGAGAGTTCCATTTCGAGTTGCTGAAGTTCGATTTCCTTCGTAATGGCGTCGTACTCGCGGTTATTACGCACGTTCATCTGTTGCTCTTTGTACTTGGCAATCAGTTTTTCAGCGTCTTTTTTGGCCAGTTTATGCTTGCCAATTTCCTCTTCCAGGGTATCCACATCGCGTTGGAATTTACCGATGCGGGTTTCGTACCCGATGATTTCGTCCTCTAAATCACGAACTTCTTCGGGCAAATCGCCGCGAATTTTCTTGATCTCATCGAGTTTGGAGTCAATTTGCTGAAGTTTCAGAAGGGCGTCGAGCCGTTGGGCAATCGTAGTTTCCATGAAAGAATCGTAAGTCGAAACAAGTCTACTTTGGGTTCGGGTTGTAAGCGGATTTGGCTTACGCGCGTCCCCTGATTTAAACGTAGTAGTTCACCGGATTGGTGGGGGTTTCCGACAATTTGACCGCAAAAGTAGTGAATTTTTTCGTCAGTTCGTCACGAAGCAACTCGCTGGTGAACACCTCGCTTTCGTAATGGCCAATGTCACAGATCACGGTTTGCCCCTCGGCGTCGAAAAACTCATGGTATTTAAAATCGGCCGTGACGAAGGCATCCGCGCCCTGCCGAAGGGCATCACCCAGCAGAAAACTTCCTGCGCCACCGCACAACGCCACGTTTTGGATGGGTCGGCCCCGCAAGGCGGTGTGCCGGATCAGGGGTAGCTTCATTGATGTTTTCAGGTGCGCCAGAAAGTCGGATTCGCTCAAGGGTTTGGGCAATAGCCCGATTGCGCCCGCGCCCACGTCCTGATTTTCATTTTCGAGCCGTTGGAGGTAATACGCGACTTCTTCGTAGGGATGCGCGGCCCGGAGTGCGGCCATCACGCGGCCTTCGAGTGGGGCGGGAAACAGTACCTCCACGCGATGCTCGGGCACTTCTTCGTCGCGCCCCAACTCGCCAATCACCGGGTTGGCGCTGCCCGTTGGTTTGAACGTACCCTTGCCTTCGGTGCGAAAGGAGCAGTTGTGGTACTCGCCAATCTGCCCGGCTCCGGCGGCAAACAGGGCATCAAGCACCCCTGGCGTGGCCGCCACGGGAACAAACGCGACCAGTTTGAGCAGCATCTGGCGTTTGGGCACCAGCACCCGAACGTCGCGCAAGCCCAGCCGTTCGGCAATTTTCCAGTTGACGCCGCCACGGACGCTGTCGAGGTTGGTGTGAATGGCGTAGAGGGCCACATCGTGTTTGATGGCTCGGATCACCGCCCGTTCCACGTAATTTTTACCGGTGAGCCGCTTCAGCCCTTTAAACACGATCGGGTGATGGGCAACCACCACGTTGCAGTCGTTGGCCATGGCTTCGGCAATCACGGCTTCGGTGCAGTCGAGCGAAACCAGCACCGCCCGGACCTCGGCCTGCGGATCACCGACGAGCAGCCCGGCGTTGTCGTAGGCTTCCTGGTAGGCCAGTGGCGCGAGGGTTTCGAGGTACTTGCTGAGGTCGTTGATTTTCGTCATGGGTGCAAAACCGGGGGGATAAATTTGTAGCGATCCCGCAGGATGTTGAGGTGGTGGCGTTCGTGCCCGGCGATGAGCCAAGCAAGAGCGCGTACCGATACCAGCTTCCCCATGACTTTCCCGGAGCGATCGGCCGTACCGGCATCGAAGGTTGGCAACAATTGAAGGGTACTCAAGCGGACGAAATGATATTGCCGCACCAAGCCACTCAGTGGTTGGGTATCGAAGCGAGCGATCTTCACATATGCATCCTCCTCGAACGCAAGCAAACGTTTAGTTTCACCCCGGGCAATAGCCAGCATCCGGTAACTATAAATACGTTCTACATCGGTCAAATGGCCGAGTATCTGTTTTGGTGACCACTTCGCGACGGCATAGCGATACTGCTGCTGCTGGTCGGATAGGTTTTCAAACAGCGCGATGACTTGCTGCATCTGCGCTTGGAGCACTTGGTTAACATCTTCACCGTCAACGGCTTCGATGTACCGGCTGAAGTACGCGCTCTGCGGGTATTCGGACGAGTGGGGTTTGTGCATGGAAAAAGTTTGAAAATTTTTCAGGTGAAGATATTGTGAAGCAGCCAGAAGCCCCTACTTTTGCACCACGGTTTTTGAAAACAAAAGTCGGTAGTCGGTTCGCTAGTTCAGTTGGTTAGAATA
>JAJAZB010000382.1 GCA_026785975.1 Cytophagaceae bacterium
CAGTTATCAGTTATCAGTTATCAGTTATCAGTTATCAGTTATCAGTTATCAGTTATCAGTTTGATTGGGGCCGTCAAGTTAGTCATTGGTTATTGGTCACTGATAACTGATAACTGTTCACTGTTTACTATCCTCCCAGTGAGTTGTAAAACCGCACCAATTCAACAACGGGCTTTTGCTCCCGTTTGAACCAGTCGACTCGTTTTACGAAAAAATCTACCTCCGACTGCCGGTCGGCCAGGATGGCGTACAGTTGCCGCAACCGCCCGTGGTACGCGACAATGTGCCCGTCGGGATAGGCCAGAAAATACTTGTTACTACCCCGGCCGATGAGTGTGCGCACTAACGTCGAGCGTTGTTCCTGCTCGTGCGCCAGCAATTGTACCCGGCCCTCAACCAGAACCTCGAAAAACGTGGGTACCTCGCGCGAGAAGATCGCGCTGAACCGATGCGGGTCGTAATCACGGGTGACGAACGTGCGATTGCGGCCCAATTCAGCATCGAAGAAATAAAAAGACGTAACCCGCTGGGCCGAAAACACCTGCACGGCCCCGTCGAGGCCAAACTCGACTACGTGCAGATCCGGATTGTAGCGCACTTCACCCGTGAGCCAGTCGCCGGAGTCAATCTGCAATTTGCCAGCACTCCAGGGCCAGATTTCCCCAGTTGAACGTTGGGCGAAAGCTGACGTAGCCAGCAAAATCAGCAGAATGAAAAGTTGGGTAAACGGTTTCATGACGAAAGAAATTGGTTGTGTTGGCAAGTTGACTGGCTACTTTTATTGGGTGAATGCGCTTTTTTGCGATAGTTTCAAGAGATTTTTATAATTGATAAATTAAAAAATATCTCTACAAAATGCAATTATTGGGCCAAAGTAAGCGGGCTTGACGCAACACTCCAAGCCATTTTCTGACTTTTTACGGCCTGACGCACGAGTTTTACTATTTTTATCGCCGGGTTTAAGGGCTTCCCTGGGTTCCCGGAGCAGTTGGGTGATGAATACCTTGAAAAGCAGCGGCTTCATTCGCCAGGTGATAGAGTGCCGGAACGGTTTTTTATGTTTGTTTCCCTTTGGGGCATAAATTTGATTTTTTACTCCCTTTCAATTCCACAAACCAGTTTATCCCATGAAACTCAAAAGCCTTTTATCCATAGTCATCCTAAGCAGTTTGGCTACGGCAGCAACGGCCCAGCAAACGGCCGCCGACCGCGAAAAAGCCCGCAAAGATTCGATTGGTAACGCGACGATGACGCGCCTTGACCAGAACTCCAGCCAAATGCCCCGCCGCGACACCATGCGGGCGGGTACTTCGACCTACCGCGAGCGAACACAGATTATTCGCAAAAACGGGAAGGATTCGGTGGTCGTCATCGACCGGCAGTACTCCTCCACGCCCGATCCGAACGCGATTCAAAACAAGCCCGTTCAGCCCGTGATGACCCCCGCAGGTTACGACCCGATGACCCAGCAACGCCAGGAGGTCATCGACCGGATCGATATTGCCATCCAGGATCTGGACGACGAAATCGCGATGATTTCTAACCTCCGCTCGACGGGCACGAAGTCACCCAGCCAGAATTGGAAAACGCGCAACCAGCGATTGAAAGGGTATCGTTCAAAGCTCAACAACATCGCCTCGACCGTGAAAAGCGGTAACGCCCGTGAACTGCGCAGTGCCAGTTCCCAAGCCATGGCCACAATCCGCGAATCGCGTGTTGCCCTGACAAACGGCAACCGCCGGTAACGGGTGTATAAAAACATAAAAAGCCCCCCCAAGTACTCGGGGGGGCTTTTTATGTTTTTATGAATTTGAAACGGCAATTCAGGCTGTTTGGTCATTTTTCCTCGAATTGCATTTTCTGTAAAATCTCGTGGCCCATCTTGTCGCGTTTGGTGCTCAGGTAACGCTCGTTGTGGGGATTGGGAGCGATCTCGATGGGCACCGTCGCCACGATTTCGAGGCCGTAGCCAAACAGCGCGGCCCGCTTTTTGGGGTTGTTGGAGATGAGTTTCAGTTTAGTTACTCCCAAATCACGCAGAATCTGCGCGCCGATACCGTAGTCGCGTTCGTCCATCCGAAAGCCCAATTCAAGATTGGCATCGACGGTATCGCGGCCCATCTCCTGAAGTTTATACGCCCTGAGTTTGTTTAAAAGCCCAATGCCGCGCCCTTCCTGAAACATGTACAGCACGACGCCCTTTCCCGCTTTCTCGACCATCTGCATGGCGCGGTGAAGCTGGCCGCCGCAATCGCAACGGCAGGAACCAAAAATGTCGCCGGTCACGCAGGAAGAATGTACGCGCGTCAGCACCGGTTCATCCTTGTTCCAGGTGCCTTTCGTCAAGGCCAGGTGAGTATCGCCATTCTGAATATTGCTGTACGCGATCAAATCAAAATGACCCCACTCGGTGGGCATATCCACGCCAATTTCGCGTTTGATGAGCGTTTCGGTGCGGAGGCGATATTCCACTAAATCTTTAATACTGACCAATTTCATGCTAAACCGGTCGGCCAGGCGGCGCAATTCGGGCAGGCGGGCCATCGTGCCATCTTCGTTCATCACCTCGATCAATACACCGGCGGGTTTGAAACCCGCCAAACGGGCGAAATCGACCGTGGCCTCGGTGTGACCGGTGCGACGCAGTACGCCTTGTTGCATGGCCCGGAGCGGAAAAATATGCCCCGGACGACCCAGATCGCCCGGTACGGTAGCCGGGTCGACTAAGGCCCGGATGGTCTTGGCGCGGTCGGAGGCCGAAATGCCCGTAGTGCAGCCGTGCCCGAGCAGATCAATCGACACGGTGAATGGCGTCGTATGCACCGAGGTATTCTGGCCAACCATCGGGGGCAAACCGAGTTCTTCGCAACGGGTTTCGGTGAGGGGCGCGCAGAGCAGGCCGCGTCCCTCTTTGGTCATAAAATTGACCATTTCGGGCGTGACGCACTCAGCGGCGCAAATCATATCGCCCTCATTTTCACGATCTTCGTCATCGACGACAAGAATTATTTTACCGCGGCGGATGTCCTCGATGGCCTCTTCGATGCGATCGAGGCGAATGGGTGAAGTGTCTTCCATAGGGGGTTGCAGTCAGTCAGAGGGAAAACCCGCAGGGTTGGAAAAGGTTCCAGCCGCAGTCAGGGCCGGTTGCTGGCTCAAAGGTAAACTCAGCGCGGAATGTTGGGGGCGACGCATAAAACTCAGACGTTTTTAAAGTACCTGACGTTTTTAGCACGAAGTTTGTGTTGCGCCTCGTGCCGGCCACCTGCTTTTACCATGAAACAACGTTTTTTACCCGTTAAAAAATCAGTTCTTTTCCTGAACAAGCTGGTAAAAATCAGCTTGCTGGTTCTGCTGTCTTTTTCAGCGGCACGGGCGCAGTACACCGGGGGTTGTCCGCCAAAGTTTAGTGGTGATCAGGAAGGCAAGTTTACTGCCTCGGTGATTCGGGGCTGCGCACCCTTGACCGTAACCGTTACCAAAGCAGATGCCGCCGTAGCAAGTGAAAAGTACTGGTTCAATTTCCGGGGGGGTGATTATAAAAGTTACAATCCCGACAGAGTGGCCCGCGCGGCGACCGATACGACGTACACCAGGCCGGGCAAATACGTGATTTTACAGTTTGGCAGCAAAGGGGGAACGGCCTCATTTGCCTGTCAGCAGATCGAAGTTCTTCCTACGCCCCGCCCCCGGTTTACCGCCATTTCCTGCGTCCGCAACCAGGTTACGCTCACGATTCCCCGCGATCCTGCTATTATTTACGATACCTACGAGGTCGATTGGGGCGATGGGAGTCTGCGCCAAAATACGACATCCGGCGGCGCTCTGACCCATACGTATCCGAACACCAATCCGCGCCGGATCGCGGTGACGGGTCGCTACGCGGGCATCGCTACGGCCTGCGCCCCCCCCGCCGATACGCTGGCAACCCCGGCGGGCAATAACCCCATTCGCCCGACCATTGCCCGGTTGGAACTCACCGGACCTACCAACGCCCGGCTGACGTTTTCGGGCCAGCTTACGGGTAGTTTCGACATTTTACAGAAAACCGCCGCAGGAACCTATCAAAAAATTATTTCGGACGTGAAAGGCGGGGCAACCACGTTGCAGGGCCTCAACAACCAAACGACCCAGTACTGCTTCAAAGTTGCCAATCTCACCGATGCCTGCAATCCGCAACCGCTCGAATCCGACGAACTTTGCTCGGTGCCTCTGACGGTCACCGCCCAAAACCAGCAAAACCAGATCACCTGGACGGCTTACCCAACCGCCCCACCGCTGACCCCGTTCCGCGATTACAGGATCACGAAGAATGGCAATTCGTATGGTCTCATCACTCAGCAAAGCCAAACCCAATCGACGGATAAGCAGGTCGAGTGCGGCGTGGCGTACAGTTATCAGGTCACCGCCCGGATCGGCAACATGGTGTCGGTGTCGGAGCGTAAAACTGTCACGGCCATCAACACCGCGGTGCCCGCGCAACTCACGACGGTGTACGCTACGGTGGAGCAGGGGAAGATTCTGCTCATCTGGCAACGGCCCGTCGGCAACTTCAAAGCCTTCACCGTGAGCCGGTCGGGCGAAGCGAGTGGCAACTTCCAGCCCGTGGGCGACACCACGACCAACCGGTATTTTGACAATGTCAACCCCAACCAGGGGCCGTACTGCTACACGATTGGCTATCAGGATTTATGCGGAAACAGCGCGCCACCTTCCCAACCGGTTTGTCCGGTTTTTCTGCAACAACAGGGCAGCAGCCTCTCCTGGACGCCCTACCAAACATTTCCAACGGGATTGCTGGGGTACTACCTGGAGCAACTCGACGAGAATGGTAACGTAATCGGTTCGCTGAACATGGTCTCAAAAACGGGCTACGAACCCGACCTGAGTAACGTCACTACGCAGCAACTCCGCTACCGGGTGCGGGCGGTGGCAACCAATGGATTCAACAGCTACTCCAACGACATCACGTTTTTGCTTTCGATGAAACTCTTCGTGCCCGATGCCTTCTCGCCCAACGGCGACGGGATCAACGATACTTTCACGGCCAAAGGACAGTT
This sequence comes from Cytophagaceae bacterium, assembly GCA_026785975.1. Lineage (GTDB taxonomy): Bacteria > Bacteroidota > Bacteroidia > Cytophagales > Spirosomataceae > JAJAZB01. The sequence continues at coordinate 5,061 of JAJAZB010000382.1, forward strand.
TATCGAATCGTTCAAAATGAGCGTTTTCAACCGTTGGGGCGAGCCACTTTACCAGACCGACAGCATTCAACCCGATCAGGGTTGGAACGGCACATTTGGAGGACAGCCACTGGCGGAAGGGAGCTATGTTTACCGGATCGAAATTCAGGATTCAACGGGCGAAACATTTGTCAAGCGGGGTGCGTTGTTGCTACGTAGATAAATCCGGGAGGTCAATTTCGGCGAAGATGCGGTATCTTTACCAACCAGTTTGCCCGGTTTTTTCGTTATTAAAATCACCCATTTATCGGTTAAAGTTATGTTTGGAATGAGCGGGATGCCGGGTATTCTCGGCAAAATGAAGGAGTTGCAGGAACGCATGAAAGAGGCCCAGGAAAGCCTCGGGCAATTATCGGCAACCGCCGACGCCGGTGCGGGCCTGGTGAAAGCGACCGTCAACGGGCGAAAGCAATTGGTCAAACTCGAAATTGACCCTGATCTGGTGAAACCCGAAGACCGCGAAATGCTACAGGACCTCGTCGTTGCCGCGACCAACAAAGCGATGGAGGCCATTGAAGAGCAAATCAAAACGCACCTCGGTCAGGCTACCGAAGGGCTTTTGCCCAATATTCCCGGCCTCGACCTGGGCAGTCTGATGAAGTAATCGTCTTCGTTGGCGGGTTATCAGCCTTCTCTTTTCAGCCACTTAACCACTTAGAAACTAACGAGTTGATGTCTAACGTCGCCATTGTCATTCTGAACTACAACGGATGGAATTTTCTTCAAACGTTCCTGCCGGGCGTGTTGGCGCACTCTGCCGGAGCTACCGTGTACGTGGCAGACAATGGCTCGACCGACGATTCAGTGGCCCGGCTGAGGGTCGATTTTCCAACGGTAAATATTCTGGAACTTGGGCATAATTACGGGTTTGCCGAAGGGTACAATCAGGCGCTCCAATGCGTGAACGCCGAGTACTACGTGCTGCTCAATTCGGACGTTGAAGTGACGCCCGGCTGGCTCGCAGCACCCCTGACTCTGCTCGAAATGCACCCGCAAGTAGCGGCCTGCCAGCCTAAATTGCTTGATTATTACCACCGGGAGCGCTTTGAATACGCGGGTGCGGCGGGCGGCTATTTGGATTACCTGGGGTATCCGTTTTGTCGGGGGCGACTTTTTCAGACTCTTGAAACCGATCAGGGGCAGCACGACGACAACCGGCCCGTACTCTGGGCTACGGGGGCCTGCTTGTTTATCCGGGCGGAGGCCTTTCACACCGTGGGGGGCTTCGATGGTGATTTTTTCGCCCACATGGAAGAAGTCGATCTGTGCTGGCGGCTCTGGAATCGCGGCCTCGAAGTGTGGTACTGCGGCGAATCGGTCGTGTACCACGTCGGTGGCGGTACGCTCCACAAATCAAATCCGCACAAAGCGTTTCTGAATTTCCGGAATGGATTGGCACTGATGTACAAAAACCACCCGGCCGAGGGACTCGTTCGTCACTTCCTGGCGCGGTTGATTCTGGATGGCGTGGCGGGCATTAAATTTCTGTTTTTTGATAACCCCGCCGAATGTTGGGCCGTGGTGCGGGCGCACGGTAACTTCTACTGGCATTTTCGCAGTTGGCACCGAAAACGGGTTCAGGTACAGGCCAATGCGACCCACGCCGAGGCGGGCCTGCTTTACCCGCACAGCCTCGTGTACGATTACTTCCTGAAGGGCAAGAAAACCTTTGCGCAACTCAACTGGCGCAAAAGCACGCGCTACGCCGAGGCTGAAATGGCGCGTTGATTGCCTGACGGGTTATCGGCCGTTGTTCAGAAACTCAAGAAAATTCGGGCAGTTCCGGTTCGTCACAATTCCCAAACGGTTGGGTGGTTGTGGCGACGCACGTGTTTGTTCAGGTTCATCCAAAACGCGAGCACCAGATAGATGATGATAGGCGAACCCATCGTCAGGAACGAGGTGTAAATAAAATACAGGCGGATGCTGCTGGCTGAAAACTTCATGCGTTCGCCCAACCAGGAGCAAACCCCAAAAGCCTGACTTTCAACGATATGTCTGAATTTATCCATAAAAATTAGCGGTAGAACGAGGGTAAGTTAGGAAATTTGTCGGGCAAGTTCAATAAAATAACGTGCCATTGAATTTTTATCAAACATTATATTGATGGAACGGTTTTGTTGTTATATTTGAAAACCTTTTTCAGTCATTTATATTTTTTTATGCAAACAGGTACAGTAAAATTCTTCAACGAAAGCAAGGGGTTTGGCTTTATCGTTGACGACGAGACGGGACAGGATATTTTCGTCCACGTTACTGGGTTGGGGGGTAACACCATCCGCCAAAATGACAAGGTCACATTTGAGGTGGTCAACGGCAAAAAAGGACTCAACGCTGTCGATGTGAAAAAAGATGAATAAAACGGGGATAAGCCAGTCTTCTAAATTATAAATCCCAACCCGACCAGGCTGGGATTTTTTGTGTCCTTACATCAACCAACTTTTGACTTCGTCCAAACCGGGCATTTTCAGGTCGAGTTTCATTTTTTTCCGCATTCCGCCCAGGTCGTTGAAAAACTTATTGGGGTTCGCTTCCTTCAACTGATTGACCGTCAGATAGCCCATCTTTTGCACGGCGGGTACCCATTCCTGGGGTACGCCAGCAGCCGTAAAGTCTGCGTCTGAATGCACCTCAGCCGCTTTTTCCGGGCGCATTTGCGGAAAAAACAATACGTCCTGGATGCTCGATTGGTTGGTCATAATCATCGTCAGGCGGTCGATGCCAATGCCGATGCCCGCCGTTGGGGGCATTCCGTATTCGAGTGCCCGCAGAAAATCGTCGTCCATCGCCATGGCTTCCTCGTCGCCCCGTTCGGCCAGGCGAAGTTGTTCTTCAAACCGTTCGCGCTGGTCGATGGGGTCGTTCAACTCCGAGTAGGCATTACAGATTTCCTTCCCGTTGCAAATCGCCTCGAAGCGCTCGACCAGGCCCGGCTTGTCGCGGTGCTTCTTGGTCAGGGGTGACATCTCCACCGGGTAATCGGTGATGAAGGTGGGTTGGATGAGCTGTCCTTCCACTTTTTCACCAAAAATCTCGTCGATCAGCTTTGATTTACCCATGGTGTCGTTGGTTTCCACGCCCAACTCGTTGGCGGTCCGGCGGAGTTGCGCTTCGTCCATCGCCGAAATGTCAACGTTCATGTAGGCTTGAATGGCCTCAAACATGGTGTAGCGTTTCCAGGGCCGCTTAAAGTCGATGACGTTTTCGCCCACCGTCACCTGGGGTGTTCCGTGCAGATCGAGGGCTGCTTTTTCGAGCATTTCCTCGGTAGTGTCCATCATCCAGCGGTAATCTTTGTAGGCTACGTAAAACTCGACCTGCGTAAACTCCGGGTTATGAAACCGATCCATGCCCTCGTTGCGAAAGTCTTTGGCAAACTCAAATACGCCGTCGAACCCGCCCACAATCAGCCGCTTGAGATACAGTTCGTTGGCAATGCGCAGGTACAGTTTGGTATCGAGGCTGTTGTGATGCGTGGCGAACGGCCGCGCCGCCGCCCCACCGTGAATGGGTTGAAGAATGGGCGTTTCCACTTCCAGATACCCTTTGCCGCTTAGATATTGCCGCATCGAGTTGACGAGTTGCGCACGTTTTACAAAAACATCGCGCACCTGGGGATTGACGATCAGGTCGACGTAGCGTTGCCGGTAGCGCTGTTCGGGGTCGGTGAAGGCGTCGTACACGTGGCGGTTGCCTTGTTCGTCAACCTGTTCTTTTACCACGGGCAAAGGCCGCAACGACTTGGTGAGCAGTTTGAACTCCTGAACGTGAACGCTCAATTCGCCCAGTTGGGTGACAAACACAAAACCCCGTACGCCGATAATGTCGCCAATGTCGAGGAGTTTTTTGAAAACCGTGTTGTAAAGTGTTTTGTCTTCGCCGGGGCAGAGGTCATCGCGACGAAAGTACAATTGAATGCGCCCGGCGGCATCCTGCAGTTCGGCAAAAGAAGCATTGCCCATGATCCGAAAACCCATCAGCCGCCCCGCCAGGGATACGTTTTTTAGGATTTCGTCGTCGGGATTCGCCTGGTGGCGCTGCCGGATGTCGGCGCTGTCGATGGTACGCTCAAAAGGTTCGGCGGGGTAGGGGTCAATGCCCAGGCGCATCAATTCTTCACGCTTGCTGCGACGATTGATTTCCTGGTCGCTCAAATGGTGCTGCATACAAAGGGGAAAGTTTCAAAAATCGTAGTGTACGATGGGCGCAAAATTAAGGGAAATCCCGCCACGATTACGCTTGGCTTACCGGTAGGGGCGGTTAAAATCGGGTGGGGCGAATAAATTAAAAAAGGCCAAACCGTTTTCGGGTGAGGCCTTTTTTAAATGTCACACTAAAAGGGGAAACGTTTTTACGGCGGATTAGGCAATCCGCGTTACACCAAATGACTTATCGCGGCAAAACTTACGGGCTTTTCCAAAAATTCCTCCACACCGGCTGCCAGCGCCCGTTCGCGCAGGTTATTCATGGCACTCATCGCACTCATCATCACAATCCGATCGCCATGCCCATCTTCGCGATTGATCGCAATTTTGTCGATGCCCATGCCATCTGGCAGGTTATTATCGAGTAAAATCAGATCGGGTTGCTCCTGAGCAATTTTCAACAGACCTTCCTTCAGCGTGAGCGCGTAATCAACGCGGGCATTTTGTTTGCGTAAAAAAGCCCCCAATAATAAACATAAGTCTTCTTCATCATCGATGATGACTACCCGCTTTGCTGGTTTCATGTTTCTGATGCGTTCTTCTTCTAAATTCATTCTCTATAGGACTTTAGCTTAGCCTCTCCACCGGAGAGGGGCCGGGGGTGAGGCTAAGCGAAAGTCCTATAGAGAATGAATTTAGAAGAAGAACGCATCAGAAACATGAAACCAGCAAAGCGGGTAGTCATCATCGATGATGAAGAAGACTTATGTTTATTATTGGGGGCTTTTTTACGCAAACAAA
>JAJAZB010000383.1 GCA_026785975.1 Cytophagaceae bacterium
CGCGACCGCGTGTCGCGTTCCCTGGCCAACTTGCCCAAAGACGTTGATCCGCCCGTAGTGGCCAAAGCGGACGCCGATGCCAACCCAATTTACTTCATGCAGATTTTGAGTGAAAAGCGCAATTTGCTCGACCTCAATGAAATTGTTACTCGCTCAATCAAGGAGAAATTTCAGACCATTCCGGGTGTGAGTACGGTGATGATCTGGGGCGAGAAAAAATATGCTATGCGCCTGCGTATCGACCCCGTGCGCATGGCTTCGTATGGCCTGACGGCGGTGGATATCGTCAACGCCCTCAACAAACAAAACGTGGAACTGCCCGCCGGGAGCGTTGAAGGACTTAACACGGAACTAACCGTCCGGACGGTTGGCCGCCTGACCACACCCGGCGATTTCAACAACCTGATTCTGAAGGAAGATGCCAACGGGACGGTCAAATTTCAGGATGTGGGCTTCGCGGAACTGGCCCCGGAAAACGAAAAAACCCTCCTCAAGCGCGATGGGGTACCGATGCTCGCCGTGGCCATAATCCCGCAACCGGGGGCCAATCAGATTGAAATTGTGGATAACGTGTACAAGAAACTGGCTCAGATTCAGAAAGACCTGCCCGCCGACGTGAAAGTACTTTTGGGGTTCGATAATACACGTTTCGTGCGGCGTTCCATCCAGGAGGTTGAGGAAACCATCGTCACTGCTTTTGTGCTGGTGGCCTTGATTATTTTCATTTTTCTACGCGACTGGCGCTCCACGCTCATTCCACTGACGGCCATTCCGGTGTCGCTGATCGGGGTATTTTTCGTCATGTATCTCCTCGATTTTTCCGTCAATGTGCTGACGCTGCTGGGCATCGTGTTGAGCATCGGCCTGGTCGTCGACGATGCGATCGTGGTTTTGGAAAACATTTACGCCAAAGTCGAAAAAGGGATGAGTCCGATGCAGGCGGCGTATGCCGGGTCGCGCGAGATTTACTTCGCTGTCGTTTCCACCACGGTCACGCTAGCCTCGGTGTTTTTGCCCGTTATTTTCCTGCAAGGCCTGACGGGACGCTTGTTCCGGGAGTTCGGCATTGTCGTGGCCGGTTCGGTGATTATTTCGGCCTTCGTTTCCCTGACCCTCACGCCCATGCTGAGTTCGCGGATCCTGAAAAGCGGCCAGCAACCCTGGCTCTACCGCAAGACCGAACCGTTTTTCCAATGGTTAAATAAAGGCTACGAAAACTCCCTCAACGGCTTCCTGCGCGTGCGTTGGCTGGCGTGGGTACTAATGGCTTTCTTTTCCGGGTTGGTGTGGTTCATGCTGACCACCAACGCCATTCCTTCGGAGCTTTCTCCGCTCGAAGACCGGGGCGGTTTCCGAATCCAGGCGACGGCCCCGGAGGGCGCAACCTACGAGTACATGCTGCGTTTTACCGACGAGGTAGCGGCGTTTATTGGCGAAGAAATTCCGTCCAACGAACTCTTGGGCGTCACCGCCGTGACCGCGCCCAGTTTTGGCTCGGGGGCGGTCAATACCGGCACCATTCGGGTCATCCTGCGCGATAGTACCATTCGTAAACGCAGCCAGCAACAGATTGTGGAAGCGATCACGCCCAAAATCAAGCGATTCACGGGCGCACGCACGTTCGTGGTGCAGGAACAAACCATTGGTTCGGGTTCCGGGCGGGGAGCGGGTTTGCCGGTGCAGTTCGTCATTCAGGCACCCACGTACGAGAAACTCAAAAAGGTAGTGCCCGAATTTATGGCCAAAGCGCAGGCCAGTACCAAGTTTCAGGGTACCGACGTGAATCTGAAATTTACCAAGCCCGAAATTCGCCTGGAAATCGACCGCGAGAAAGCCCAAGCGCTCGGCGTTTCCATTCAGGACGTGGCCCAAACCCTGCAACTGGGCCTGTCGGGGCGGCGGTTTGGGTATTTTATCATGGGTGGTAAACAGTACCAGGTCATTGGGCAGATCGACCGCACCGACCGCAACGACGTAACCGATTTGAAATCGTTGTACGTGAAAAATACGGGCGGCGAACTCATTCAACTGGATAATCTGGTCAAACTCACGGAGCAAAGCACGCCGCCGCAATTGTTTCGTTTCAATCGTTACGTGGCCGCGACGGTGTCGGCGGGGCTGGCTAAAGGCGTGACATTGGGCGAGGGTATTTCGGAGATGGAAGACATTGCTAAATCAACGCTCGATGATACCTTCACCACGGCCCTCGATGGTCCCTCGCGCGAATTCCGGGAGAGTTCGGATAGTCTTTACTTTGCGTTTGGGCTGGCACTGGTGCTGATTTATCTGATTTTGTCGGCCCAGTTCGAGAGTTTCATCGACCCGCTTGTGATCTTGTTCACGGTGCCGCTGGCACTTTGCGGCGCACTGCTGTCGCTCTGGGATTTCAGCCAGACGCTCAATATTTTCTCGCAAATCGGCATCATCGTGCTGGTAGGGTTGGTGACCAAAAACGGGATTTTGATCGTGGAATTTGCCAATCAACGCAAAGAACACGGCCTCAACAAATTAGACGCCGTGCGCGAAGCCGCCGTTGGTCGTTTTCGACCGATCCTGATGACGAGTCTTTGCGCCGCCCTGGGTATTTTGCCCATTGCTCTGGCACTGGGGGCGGGGGCCGAAAGCCGCGTGTCGATGGGGATTGCCGTGGTCGGTGGGCTGGTTTTCTCCACCACCCTGACGCTCTACATTATTCCGGCGGTGTACAGTTATTTATCGCGCGATTTTACCCGCAAAACCGAGGAGCCTGACGAAGTCAAACAGCCGCGCCTGACGGAACCCGTCTGATTCGGGAATAATTTTTGTTGGGAAAGACATTTAAAATGCGATAAATCAAACATTGACGTTACTAATTTAGTAGTTGGATAAGGGGATGTTTGACCGCATGGTAGCTTATCGGTCAGGGGAACACGACTTTATCTTTTTCCAGTAAATTTTGTCATCCATCCGGACGGTCGTAACTTTCACCTCCGTTTTTTACCAAAATAACGTAACCACTTTTTTTAAATTTAGAACCTTCATGAACCGCAGAGACGCTATTCAGATGGTGGCCGTAATGATGGGGGGCCTTGTATCGGCCCCGACATTGGCCGCACTGACTGAGGGCCCCAGCCGCCTCGCCGGAGCACCCGGTCTTACGTTCACGGCCGAGCAGGAGAGCCTGCTGGCCGAAATCTGTGAAACCATCATTCCGACTACCGATACCCCCGGCGCCAAAGATGCCCAGGTTGAGAAGTTCATTATGACGCTCGTCAGCGACTGCTACCCCAAAGAGTACCAGGATCGCTTCATGGCGGGCATGAGCCGGGTCGACCGGGAAAGTAAGGCACTCCACGGCAAGCCCTTCGCCCAGATTCAGCCAGAACAGCGCGTGAGTATTTTGAAAATGGAAGAAGCCAACGCCTACGCCGACCGTAAAGAGGGTATGAAAGAGACTCCATTCTTCATGATGGCTAAAGAATTGACCCTTTTCGGCTTCTTTACCTCCGAACCCGGCGCGACTAAGGTACTCGAATACCAATGGGTTCCGGGCAAGTTTGAAGGCTGCATACCCCTCAAGCCCGGCCAACGCGCCTGGGCAACGTAATTTAGAGGATAGAGAATAGTGGAAAGAGGATAGAGTTTGATAAAATCTATCCTCTTTCCACTATTCTCTATCCTCTTTCCACTATTCTCTTTTCACTAAAAAGATGTACCTGAACCTGAAAGCAAAAGAACAAAATACCTACGACGCCATTGTGGTTGGATCGGGCGTTGCAGGTGGCTGGGCCGCCAAAGAATTGACCGAGAAGGGCCTGAAAGTATTGATGCTGGAACGCGGTCACCAACTCGAACACGTGGCCGGGTACGAATCGGCGATGAAGCACCCCTGGGAGTTCAAATACCGGGGTCGCATCACCGAGGAGCAACGCAAAACGCACCCCTTCCTGAGCCGGGATTACCCGTACAGCGAATCGAATGCCAGCTACTGGTTTGACGATGAAAAAGCACCCTACGCCGAGAAAAGGCGCTTCGACTGGTTCCGGCCCAACATCGTCGGGGGCAAATCGATCATGTGGGGTCGGCAAAGCTACCGCCTAAGCGACATTGATTTTGAAGCGAACGTCAAAGATGGTATCGCCGTCGACTGGCCCATTCGCTACAAAGATCTGGCCCCCTGGTACAGCTACACCGAGCGTTTCGCCGGTATTTCGGGTGAAAAACTCGGGCTGGCTCAACTGCCCGATGGTGAGTTTTTGCCGCCGATGGAAATGAACTGTGCCGAAAAAGTCGTTAAAAAAAGTATTGCTGAGAAGTTTCCGGGCCGGGTCATGACCATGGGCCGGGTCGCCAACTTATCGGTAGCGGGCAAAGAGCAAACGGCGGTGGGCCGGGCTTCGTGCCAGTACCGCAATTTGTGCAGCCGGGGTTGTCCGTACGGGGCTTATTTCAGTACGCAGGCGGCTACGCTCCCGGCAGCCATGAAAACCGGACGCCTCACATTGCGGCCTGATTCCATCGTCAACTCGATTATTTACGACGAACAAAAAGGTAAAGCAACGGGCGTAAAAGTCATCGACTCCAACACGAGCGAGATGACTGAGTTTTACTCGAAAGTTATTTTTGTCTGCGCCTCGGCCATTGGTTCGACCTGGGTGTTGATGAATTCCATGTCCAACCGGTTCCCCAACGGCCTCGGCAACGACAACGACGTACTGGGCCGCAACCTGATGGATCACCACTTCCGCACGGGTGCCAGTGGTACCGTTGAGGGCCTCGACGATCAGTACTTTTTCGGTCGCCGCGCCAACGGGATTTACGTACCGCGTTACCGCAACATCGGCAACGACAAGCGCGATTACATCCGGGGCTTCGGCTACCAGGGTGGCGGGAGCCGGGCGGGTTGGCAGCGCATTGTGGCTGAAATGGGTTTTGGGGCTGAACTCAAAGAAAAGGCCGCTAAACCGGGTCCCTGGACAATGGGCTTGGGC